>NZ_JADDYG010000517.1:46814-54509 GCF_015163535.1 Vibrio sp. OPT46
CCCGCTTGGTGATACAAGTTGAATTGCTCTGCTGGGTCGACTTTGTACTCGGTTACTTGGCCGTAATCACCTTGATAAAGGCGAACCACCTGTCCTTCAATTAAATCAAGAGCTGGAATAATCACACTAAATCCCTTTTATAATTCTAAGAAGTTTTGAATAAGCTTCGCGCCCGCTTTTGAAGAACGCTCAGGGTGGAATTGCACACCATAGTAGTTACCGCTTTGTACTGCTGCTGTGAACGGGTTGCCATATTCACACTCAGCAATCGTGTACTCCCCGACAGGCATTGCAAAGCTGTGTACAAAGTAGAAGTACTCGCCTTCTTCAATGCCTTTGAAAAGTGGATTACCTGCTTTTGCAGACACCGTATTCCACCCCATATGCGGCAGCGGCAAGTCTCCTGTTTGTAGCAACTTCACTTCGCCTTCACAAAGTCCGAGACACTCAACCAACTCGTCGGCTTTCTGGCCTTTTTCTTGAGACACTTTGCCCAGCAGTTGCATGCCTAAACAGATACCTAGTAATGGCTTTTCTACCTGTTTTACCAAGCTGATCAGATCGCGCTCTTCTAGGTTCTTCATCGCTTCGCTAGCAGTTCCCACGCCCGGTAGGAATAGCTTATCTGCCGACAATACAACTTGCGGATCTTTTGAAATCGTTACGTCATAGCCTAGGCGTTCAATAGCAAACTTCACCGAAGAAACGTTGGCACAGCCAGTATCGATAATGACAACTTTCTGTTCTGTCACTGTTTTTCTCCTTGCTAACGTTAGCCTTAAAGCACGCCTTTACTACTTGGTAGCTCAGTGCCTTCTACTTTGATTGCTTGGCGTAACGTACGACCAAACGCTTTAAATAGACTTTCAATGATGTGGTGATCATTGTTGCCCGCAGAAGAAAGGTGCAACGTACATGCTAATGTGTCAGTCAGAGAGCGGAAGAAGTGAACTACCATCTCTGTTGAAAGATCACCCACTTGCTCACGACTGAATTGCGCGTCGAACTTAAGGTAAGGACGACCTGACAGGTCTAGTGCGCATTGTGCCAAACACTCATCCATTGGAAGGCTAAAGCCAAAGCGACCAATACCACGCTTGTCACCCAGTGCTTCTTTCAACGCTTGACCTAACGCAAGAGCGGTATCTTCCACTGTGTGGTGATCATCAATGTGCAGGTCACCTTCTACTTTGCACACCATCTGGAACCCGCCGTGTGTCGCAATTTGATCCAGCATGTGGTCGAAGAAGCCAAGACCAGTAGAGATGTCATTGCCGCCTTGTTCATCAAGATTAACGAATACTTTGATGTCTGTTTCTTTTGTGGTGCGAACGACTTCAGCAACGCGCGCCTTCACCGTGAGATCTTTCAGGATCTGTTTCCAACCCATGGTTTCCGGGTTGTATTGAATGCCACGAATTGCCATGTTTTCTGCAAGTTGAAGATCGGTTTGACGATCGCCAATCACAACAGAGTTTTGGAAATCCACTTTGCCACCTTGAAGATACTCTTTTACCAAGCCTAATTTAGGCTTACGGCATGAGCAGTTATCTTCATCAAAGTGAGGACAAATCAGCACGTCATCAAATTTCACACCTTGAGATTCAAAGATCTCCATCATCATGTTGTGTGGTGCATCAAAATCAGCTTGTGGGTAACTGTCGGTACCCAAACCATCTTGGTTCGTGACCATCACTAGACGGTATCCTGCATCCTGCAACGACAACAGGCTTGGGATAACAAATGGCTCCAGTTTTAGTTTATCTAAACGGTCTACTTGAAAATCAATCGGCGGCTCAACAATTAAGGTGCCATCACGATCAATAAAAAGGATTTTTTGTTGTTTGCTCACTCGAACTTCCTTATTGCTATTCTTTTGGCGCTCCCGCTATTGAGCGAGAGCGATAAATTCTGTCTCTATTTATGCGTAGTAGTTTCTGATAAATCCAAGCGTTTTTTCGCACTCGTCACGGTTACCCACACTGATACGCACACAGTTTTCAATTGGCGAGTTACGCAAAATAATGCCCGTATCCCAAGCAGCTTTGAAAAGGTCATCGCCATCTGGGAATTTCACCAATAGGTAGTTTCCCCACCCTTCAAACACTTCCAAGCCCGGAATCATTGAAAGGCCAACTTGCAAGTAAGCACGGTTTGCATTCAAATCGAGAACTTGAAACTTCGCTCGCGCTAAACCAGCTTCCGAAAGTGCCTGAGTCGCAATTTCTGCCACTGGAACTGGGACTGGGTAAGGTGCGATAACTTTAAGAAGTACATTAATCAGCTCTTCGTTCGCAAGCGTAAATCCACAACGCAGACCTGCAAGCGCAAAAGCTTTCGACAGAGTACGCAGAATCGCAAGATTCGGGTATTGCGCCAGTAAATCTACCGTTGACGCTTCTGGACAAAAATCGATGTATGCTTCATCCATCACCACGATTGCTCGGTCTTTTGTCATCTCAAGCAGAGACACAATGTCCTCACGCTTAACCAAGTTACCTGTTGGGTTGTTTGGCGAACATACAAAAACCAGTTTCACGTTATCCAGATTAGCTTCGATGCCTGCAAGGTCTAGTTGCCAATCTGACGTTAGCGGCACGGTTTTGCGCTCTACACCGATGGTTTCTGCACTGATGGCGTACATGCCGTAAGTTGGTGGGCAGTAAAGAATCGCATCTTCACCCGGCTCACAGAATGCACGAATTAATAACTCAATACCTTCGTCTGCGCCGCGAGAAGTCAGTGTTTGTTCTGGCTTCACACCCGCATACGCTGCGTAAGCGGAAATCAGTTCTTTCGGTTGGCATTCGCTGTAACGATTAAGACGAGCAAAGTCTGTTTTGTATTCATTGTTAAATGGTGATTCGTTGGCATTTAGCCATACGTCACCCGTACCACCGATTCGGCGAGCCGACATATAAGGGGTAAGCTGTTGGACTTGTTTACGCGCTAGCTTTTCCATCTCATTACTCTCTTATTCTTTCTTACTTGCTAATTTTTCTACGCGGATAGTAACAGCACGTTTGTGAGCGTCCAGACCTTCTGCTTCAGCCATCGTGACTACCGTTGGTGCAAGGTTCTTTAAACCATCAGCAGAAAGCTCCTGAACCGTCATTCGTTTAGAGAAATCCGCCAAACCTAAGCTTGAATAAGTACGTGTGTAACCGTAAGTAGGAAGGACGTGGTTAGTCCCCGATGCGTAATCTCCCGCAGATTCAGGCGACCAATCCCCAAGGAAGATAGAGCCTGCATTATCAAGTAGAGGTAGAAGCTCACGAGGGTTCTTAGTCTGAACAATCAAGTGCTCAGGACCGTAGTAATTGGAAATAGAAACTGACTGCGTCATCGACTCGGAAATAATGATCAAGCTTGATGCCAGAGCCTTTTCTGCGATGTCTTCACGAGATAGCTCCTTAAGCTGACGTTGAACCGCATCCGTCACTTGATCAGCAATCACAGGAGAAGAAGTCACAAGTACCACTTGAGAATCAGGACCGTGTTCCGCTTGGCTCAAAAGATCCGCAGCGATAAAGTCTGCATCTGCGGTTTCATCGGCAATTACAAGAACTTCTGATGGACCTGCTGGCATATCAATCGCAGCACCACAGAAATCATTACTTACCTGACGTTTTGCTTCGGTCACGTAAGCGTTGCCCGGACCAAAGATCTTATCTACTTTCGATACAGTCTCGGTGCCATAAGCCATTGCAGCAACTGCTTGGCCACCACCGACGTTATACACCTCATCAATGCCACACAGTTTCGCGACATAAAGGATCTCATCAGCGATTGGGGGTGGAGAACAAAGAACGACTTTACGACAACCTGCAATTTTTGCAGGAACGCCGAGCATCAAAACAGTCGATGGCAAAGGCGCACTGCCACCAGGAATGTACAAACCCACTTTTTGAATTGGGCGTGTTACTTGTTCACAAAGGACACCTGGCTGGGTTTCCACCTTGATCGGTTGCGGCTTTTGCGCTTTGTGGAACTTAGAAATATTGGCGTAAGCTTGCTCTAGTGCGCTCTTCATTGACTCTGACAAACGCTCTGACGCTGCCTTAATTTCCTGAGAAGAAACACGAATGGATTCAGGCTTAACACGGTCAAACTTTTCTGTCAGCTCAATAAGAGCAGAGTCACCTTCTTCTCGAACTTTAGCAATAACTTCGGCCACAGCAGTGGTGATATTGGCACCTTCTGCAATAGCAGGGCGCTCCAAAATAGAGTCTTGCTGATTCTCACTTAATGATTGCCAAACGACTGTTCTCATGATGCTTACTCCATCATTTTTTCAATTGGTAGAACGAGAATTGAACTTGCGCCCAACTCTTTCAGCTGTTCCATTGTTTCCCAGAATAGGTTTTCAGAACTCACTAAGTGAACAGCCATTTTCTGCTTATCTGCAGAAAGAGGAAGAACAGTTGGGTCTTCAGCACCTGGCAGTAGTGCTTTAATTTGATCTAACTTCTCTGCTGGGGCGTGAAGCATAATGTACTTAGATTCTTTCGCTTGCTGCACGCCTTGCATGCGAGTTAACAGCTTTTCGATTAGCGCCACTTTGTCTGCGTCGAACTCACCTGTGCGTTGAATCAATGTCGCTTTTGATTTGAAGATAATTTCAGCTTCTTTAAGGCCGTTCGCTTCCAGTGTTGCACCTGTAGAAACCAAATCAGCGATAGCATCAGCGAGACCCGCGCGAGGGGCAACTTCTACAGAGCCTGTCAGCATACATGTAGAGAATGGAACGCCGGCTTCATCCATGTACGCTTTTAGAAGTTGAGGATACGTTGTAGCAATACGCTTGCCAGCTAAGTCTTGTGGACCGTTGTACTCTTCGTCCTTGTCGATTGCGATAGATAAACGACAGCCACCAAAATCAAGTCGACGAAGCTGAACAAACTCGCAGGGTTCACCTAATGCTTTGCGGTCAAGGCGAACTTCTTCTAGTTCATTTTCGCCAATAAAGCCAAGGTCAACCACGCCATCCATAATTAAACCTGGGATGTCGTCGTCACGAACCAAGAGTAAATCAATTGGCATATTTTCAGAATGGACAACTAAACGCTCGCCCATTACGTTGAACTTTACGCCGCACTGTTTTAGTAGAGCTTGACTCTCTTTGCTAAGACGACCTTTTTTCTGAATTGCGATTCTTAAACGTTGTGTTTGCATTGCTTTGTCCCTATGCAAGATTTTGATATCTAAGTATTTTTCAAACTAATAAAACTAAAAAACCCTCGGGAGATTGAAGTCTCCCGAGGGTTTAAAATCTGCTTTTACTTTGATTTTACCTCCGGGAGTTTCCTGCCTCCCGGGTATGCGTACATCGCCCGAAAGACTAGATTGGGTGATGATGGTGATGAATGTTCATTACAAAATTACGCATACTTATTTCAAGGCTCTTCTCATTTGCTTTGTTACCAACAACACTAACCAAGCTGATTACTTTTTTCAACCCTTAATTTTAAAAAAATTCGAATTGTATAATACAAATAAAAAAGGAGGCCGAAGCCTCCTATAAATTTACTTTTTAAATCAGTGAATTACGCACTCTGGCAAGACGCTATTTTAGACTTTGAAAGCCATGACAAAATAGCGCAAACGATAATGAATGTTATCGACGCTGCAATGAACGAGAACGCTATTGAAGCAGTCATACCAAGGGCAATAAAGCCGACGCATGAAACAAGCGCGACTGATAATGCATAAGGTAGCTGTGTTGATACGTGATCAATGTGGTTACAACGTGCACCCGTCGATGACAAGATAGTCGTATCTGAGATTGGTGAACAATGGTCACCGAATACCGCACCAGCTAAAACCGCACTCAGCATCGGTAGCATTAGCGCTACGTCTGTTGCGCCAGCCATGTCTCCAGCGATTGGAAGCATGATGCCGAACGTACCCCATGAAGTACCTGTTGAGAACGCCATCAGGCCAGACAACAAGAATAGGATAACTGGGAGCCAATGAGGGTTGATATTGCCCTGCGCCATTGTCGAAAGGTAAGTACCAGTCTTCATATCACCGATAACAGAACCAATGGTCCAGGCAAATACTAAGATTAGAATCGCACCAAACATAGACTTAGCACCAATCCAAAGTGTACGTGCGATCTCAGCCATTGGTAGACCTTGCTTCACAACAGTAAACAGTGCAACTGCTAAGCCAAGCAAGCTACCGTAGATTAGTGATGTACCTACATCTGTATTTTCAAAAGCACCAAGAAGCGCAAACTCCTTACCATCAGCAGCCAATGCTTGGCCACCCGTGTAAAGCATTGAAGCGATAGTCGCGATAATCAGCGTCACGATAGGAAGTATCAAATCTGACACTTTACCCTTTTCACTTTCACGGATATCTAGCTCTTCGTTTAGGTCATGCGCTTCTTGCGAGTCATTTTCTTTGTCTTTATCAAAGCCACGACCTTGCGATGCAGAGATCTCATGCTCACGCATTTTACCAATATCAAGACCAAACCACGCAACAGCGAACACCATTAGCAGCGCAAAAACGGCGTAGAAGTTCATTGGAATAAGACGAACATATGCGCCAAGAGCCGAATACTCTGTGATCCCATGTGAGACTAAGATCCCGCCAATAATAGTAATAATGTAAGCACCCCAGCTAGAAGCAGGCATAATTACACACATTGGAGCAGCGGTTGAGTCTAGAATGTACGCAAGCTTAGCGCGAGACACATAAAAGCGATCGGTTACTGGGCGAGAGATCGCACCAACAGCAAGGCTATTAAAGTAATCATCGACAAAAATGAATACGCCTAAAAAGGCGGCAAGAAGTTTGGAGCCGCGTTTACTCTTCACTCGAGATTGTGCCCATTCAGCAAAAGCACGAGTACCGCCAGATAGCGTTAATAAAGCTGTTGTCATACCTAATAAGATTAGGAAGCCAACAATGCTCATGTTCCAAGTGTTAATTCCGCCATCTTCAATAAAGACAGAAGAAACTTGAGAACTGACGTAACCTGCGGTGTCGCTGATAGACCAGCTATTAAGTAGCACCGCACCTAGCACGATACCTACACCCAAGGAAACTAATACACGTCGAGTCAAAATCGCCAAAGTCAAAGCGACAATAGGTGGCAATAATGAAACAGGAGAACTAGAAAAATCTATTAAATTCATGATCTTCAAAAACCAAAGTTTGGCTAGAGATCTACTGCAGACAAGTCACGTAGCATACGATACGTGCTCATGTTGAACTTAGCGACAGGGAAGCGAACACTCCACCCAACCCTACAGTAGCGCTCCATAGTTTAATGTGAATATATACTATGGCAGTGTTGTTCCTTTCAGATACAACCCCAGCAAGTAACTTTGATGAGTTACTTACTTCGGCAATCTTCGCCTTCCACTATTATTCATTGGCATCACCCCAATAATAGCTACTCTTCGAGACCGCGCCTCTACGGCAACAACAAACAATTAACCACTAACTGTACAAATTAACAACAAATTGTCTGCAATATTGCATCAGGTGGCAGCCATTGTACTTATGATGAGAGTCAATGCAACACATCAAACTAAATTAAACAAATAAATAATGACTGAGATAATTTATAAACCTTGCCTACTTCCATAAGTTTTGTGCAACTGAAATCACATCAATCATGTTATTTATGAAACATTATTACTACCTTAGAAATATCATGGTTTATCTTATATCAATAAA
>NZ_JADDYG010000517.1:54519-55395 GCF_015163535.1 Vibrio sp. OPT46
GCTGAGATAATTTATAAACCTTGCCTAATTCCATAAGTTTTGTGCAACTGAAATCACATCAATCATGTTATTTATGAAACATTATTACTACCTTAGAAATATCATGGTTTATCTTATATCAATAAATTAAGGATATATGACACAGCATTAAAGATGGATGCTTCATATTTTTAAGTAATAACTCAAATTTTTTTATAAAAAACCAAGCTGTCACTCTCTCTATACAATAATGATTGTTGATTTTAGTTCTCATCTAATAATGATTTATTTCGAGTGTAATAATATTAATTGCTTTAAAAAATAGTCAAATTTAAACAAAATCTTGATTTAGCATTTGCACATAAGGAAAAGATAAAGTTAAATATAAGGACTCTTTGTTTATTTATAGATTGGCATTATTTAATCGTAACGATAAAAAGTGCCCAACACATTAACCTTTTAATAGGAATCGTTATGTCAGAGCTGACTAAAACCCTTCTAAATATCCGTAGCCTTCGTGCATTTTCTCGTGAGCTGACTCTAGAACAATTGGAAGAAGCTCTAGATAAACTCACTACTGTCGTAGATGAGCGTCGTGAAGCAGAAGAAGCAGAACGCGCAGCACAAGCAGAGCAAGAAGCTAAGCTTGCAGAGATTGCTGAGAAAATCGCTCAAGACGGTATTGACGTAGAAGCACTTATTACTGCGCTATCTGGCGAAACTAAGACGAAAGGCAAAGCGAAGCGCGCACCTCGCCCTGCTAAATACAAATACACAGATTCAAACGGTAATGAGAAAACTTGGACTGGCCAAGGTCGTACACCTTCGGCGATTCAAGAGCAACTTGATGCAGGTAAATCTCTGGATGAGTTCCTAATCTAGATCCGTGCTATTTTT
>NZ_JADDYG010000518.1:0-248 GCF_015163535.1 Vibrio sp. OPT46
TATCAATTCAAACTCTCTGAACAAATGCAGTACTGCCTGGATTTGTTCAGTCTTTACCTTGCACTAAGACAAACACAATTTCAGTTAGAAGCCTTTCACCACGACTTGATTAGTAATGTTGTCGTGCCGATTCGCGTGGATGCATTACTGTGGGAGCCTGGGGTTTATTTTCTCGAACAGACGATTCAATTCCACTCTTCTGCTTTTCAACATGTGATTCCTTCTCTTCAAGCTGATGAAACGTTATG
>NZ_JADDYG010000519.1:0-275 GCF_015163535.1 Vibrio sp. OPT46
ACAACACTTCACTTACAAGCTTTACAGACAAAGAAACTTTTTTGTCCACATTGAATGATGAAGCCTTAATGAAATTCAATGACTTATCTAAAACCTACCTTGAACAGTGTTTTTTTCTTAGTCATAAATTCACAAAAAAAACGCCCAAAGCTATAAATCTTGCTAAAGACATTCACAAAACGAACATAAAGAAGTTTTCTACATGTCTATTAGTTGTTCCAGACTCGCTACTATCATCAACTAATGATGATTTTATAAGTGTCTTTCTACAAAGC
>NZ_JADDYG010000053.1:0-476 GCF_015163535.1 Vibrio sp. OPT46
GAAAATGGCATCGCGACCATTAGCCCAACGGCAGACTGGAACGGCTCAGAAGCGTTAACCTTTACGGCTACTGATCCAAGCGGTGAAAGCGTCAGCCAAACGGTAAACTTTATGGTTGCGCCTGTGGCAGATATTGAATCTGACCGCGCGACGGTTGTGGAAGACACGCCGACCATCATTAACGTCCTAGGTAACGACACGTTTGAAGGCGACGACAAAGTGGTGTCGCTCGATAGCAATAACGGTCCAGCCAACGGCACGGTCTCGGTCAACCCGGACGGCAGCGTCACTTACACGCCAAACGACAACTTCCACGGTGCAGACAGCTTCACGTACATCGTTACCTCCGGTGGGGTATCGGAATTCACCACGGTGAACGTCGATGTGACGCCAGTGAATGACGCGCCAGTGGCAAAAGATGATACCGCTGTCACTGACGAAGACACGCCAGTGACGATTGATGTTCTGCCAAACGA
>NZ_JADDYG010000005.1:0-307 GCF_015163535.1 Vibrio sp. OPT46
TGTACTAATTGCCCGTGAGGCTTAACCATACAACACCCAAGGGGTTTTGATGGACTCAATGAAAGAACATTGAATGTGTAAGAACGAGAATTAAAAAAACAGCTTTCCAGATTAAAGAATTTGCTTGGCGACCATAGCGTTTTGGACCCACCTGACTTCCATGCCGAACTCAGAAGTGAAACGAAATAGCGCCGATGGTAGTGTGGGGTTTCCCCATGTGAGAGTAGGACATCGCCAGGCTTTAGTTTTATTTTCACTTTTTCGAAAAGTGAAGACAAAAGCGGACGCTTGCTTATTAAAGCGAGTG
>NZ_JADDYG010000005.1:493-1463 GCF_015163535.1 Vibrio sp. OPT46
GGGCTTTTTTCGTTTCTACTGCGGCGTTTCCCTGAAGTGTGTTTACACCTAACTAGACTACTCCCCATAATCCCTACTAAGCGAACTCTGCGTGATTACACACTAGGCTTTAATTAATTATAGGCCGGTGATGCTGTGGAAAGACAATATGACCTACGAACAAGCCTAAGTAATCTATGGTATTCAAAGGCGTTCAACGGCTTGAATCTTGATGAGAAAGAAAAAACGAGCTGTGCGCATAATCCAGAAAAGCGTCATATATACCCCAATCTCTCCTGGCTCAAAAATCAAACGACTTGAAAAGAATTGGAAGGTGAAAGATTGAAGGAGCTCTTCATTAGCGAGGTGATGATTTTCGACGCTGAACATTTGATGAGTCTCAGAAAAAATATATCGCCAAGGGGTAAGAAGCGCCAAAACAGAGAGGGGTAGCTTAGCTCGAGGCTGTAAGCTATGCGGAATACTCACAAACGTCAAAGCTCAAATCCATTAAGAGAATCGCTCTAGATCTAAGTGGTTATGTGCTCACTAGCGGTACTAGAAAATAGTTAAGTATTCCAAATGGATTATATGAAAAAGCCAACTGCTAAAGCGGTTGGCTTAGTATAAAAATCTCGACGTACTTTAGAGCGAGAAATGATGTCTAAAGAATACGTTTTAAAACACCATCTGCCTTTAGGCGGGTGATTTTTCTGACCAGTCGCTGTACCCCTATAGGATAGTCTTCTACTTTCTCTAATTGCTTATAAGTACAGATAAGGTGAGTATGCTCAAGAATACGCGAAACTTCGTCTTCAAACTTCTCAGTGAGCTTCGCATAATTGTCTTGTATGAGTAGCCCATTTTCTAGGTCGAGTGACCAAGCACGTGGGTTTAGGTTATTCCCAGTAAGTAGCATATAGCGTTTATCAACCCAAATACCCTTAAGGTGGAAGCTGTTATTGTCATGCTTCCATAGGTGAATTGACAA
>NZ_JADDYG010000005.1:1473-1640 GCF_015163535.1 Vibrio sp. OPT46
CCAGTGAGCTTCGCATAATTGTCTTGTATGAGTAGCCCATTTTCTAGGTCGAGTGACCAAGCACGTGGATTTAGGTTATTCCCAGTAAGTAGCATATAGCGTTTATCAACCCAAATACCCTTAAGGTGGAAGCTGTTATTGTCATGCTTCCATAGGTGAATTGACAA
>NZ_JADDYG010000005.1:1650-4023 GCF_015163535.1 Vibrio sp. OPT46
AGTTTTTTCCTTTTTAAAAAGGCGAAGACAAAAGTTAAGAGAGCCCGTTTGTAAAAGCGGGCTTTTTTAGTCCTCACGGACACAAATAATGTGCTGATATGGCTCAGTCGGTAGAGCGCATCCTTGGTAAGGATGAGGTCCCCAGTTCGATTCTGGGTATCAGCACCATTTATTGTTTGTTTTATGTTTTAAATTAAAGCCTAAAACAAAATGTAAAGAATTTTGCTTGGCGACCATAGCGTTTTGGACCCACCTGATTTCCATGCCGAACTCAGAAGTGAAACGAAATAGCGCCGATGGTAGTGTGGGGCTTCCCCATGTGAGAGTAGGACATCGCCAGGCTTTAGTTTTATTTTCACTTTTTCGAAAAGTGAAGACAAAGCGGACACTTGCTGATTACAAGCGAGTGATACCACTGCGGAGTGGTAGTTCAGTTGGTTAGAATACCGGCCTGTCACGCCGGGGGTCGCGGGTTCGAGTCCCGTCCACTCCGCCACTTATATTAAGCCCTAGTCGAAAGACTGGGGCTTTTTCGTTTGGTCGTGTCCCCGAGAAATGCATTTACACATTGAAGGCGAGACAATACGACTTTCTTTACCCTTTTGGCACATGAGTTTCTCAGGAAGATGAGCCTGCTGCCTGCACTTCCAATTACTCCGAGTTTGTATCATGTCCTCGTTGAAAGATTGG
The DNA here is from genome assembly GCF_015163535.1 of Vibrio sp. OPT46. Lineage (NCBI taxonomy): Bacteria > Pseudomonadati > Pseudomonadota > Gammaproteobacteria > Vibrionales > Vibrionaceae > Vibrio > Vibrio sp. OPT46. The sequence goes on from NZ_JADDYG010000005.1 coordinate 2,341, forward strand.
CCATTTGAACAATGAGTCTTTATAACACTCGCCCTCAACCGTAATAGAATGAATAGTCTTCCGTACTGCGTGTTTTGTTAGCGTCTCTCTTAAACAATAATTTTCTACTTCTTATTTCTCAAACATTCATTGCTCCCATATTTAGAGCGAAACCGTCGTTGCGTGGATTGCGCAATTTCCCGAAATATAGTGAGGAAGAGAGCTAAGTCTTTCGAAAATTAATGCCTTTTAGAAAACTTTGTTTTCTTTGCTGAACTTGCTAGTAGCGATTAACCTAAGAGGAGTTCTTGAGGAGTATGTTTGATGATGCAACAAATAAAAAATGAAACGCTGAAATCTGTATTTAAGCAATGGTCTTCCGAAGAGGGAATTGTGGTCATCAACCCTGCAACTGAGCAAGAGTTAATTCGGTTAAAGCCTAGTACTCTTGATGAGTTAGATGATCTCATTGGTCAGTGCAAAACGGAGCAAGTCCGTTGGGCTAAATTAAGTGCCAAAGAGCGCTCTCGTCGTTTGAGGGGGTGGTATCAACTACTTCTTGATAATGCAGAAGACATAGCCACGATTATTACCTTAGAGCAGGGTAAACCTTTAGCTGAGAGCAAAGGGGAAGTGATGTATGGTGCCTCTTTTGTCGAGTGGTTCTCAGAAGAAGCAAAACGTGCTTATGGCGAAGTTATTCCTGCCCCCACGACAGATAGACGTCTATCTGCAATTCGCCAGCCTGTGGGAGTATGCGCTGCAATTACACCTTGGAACTTCCCTATTGCGATGATTACAAGAAAAGCAGCACCAGCCCTAGCGGCAGGTTGTGGCATGTTGATCAAGCCATCAGAGCTTACCCCTCTCACTGCAATTGCTGTTGTTGAATTAGCTTATCAGGCTGGTATCCCTAAAGAACTGCTTTCTGTCGTGGTGTCGGAGCAGGCTGCTGAGTTTGGTCAAGTACTAAGTACTGATCCTAGGATTCAGAAGATCTCTTTTACGGGGTCTACGCGCGTTGGGAAAATTTTGATGAAGCAAGCCAGTGATTCAGTCAAGGCGGTGTCGATGGAGTTGGGTGGTAATGCGCCTTTCATCGTGTTTGAAGATGCAGACTTAGATGCGGCTGCGGAAGGGCTTGTCGCGTCGAAGTTCCGTAATGCAGGGCAAACATGTGTTTGTACCAATCGGCTATATGTTCATAAAAATGTAAAACAAGCTTTTATTGATAAAGTATTGTCGAAGTTAAGCAAACTAAAGCTTGGAAATGGTTTAGAGAAAGGTGTCACATTAGGTCCTGTTATTACGATGGCCTCTAAGCATCGACTAGAGGCGGTGATCGATCAAGCTGTACAAGAAGGAGCCTCTATTGCTAACTCTCCACAGAGACGGCCTGGTCGCTTTATGGAGCCCGTTCTTTTGGATAGTGTGACGCAGAATATGTCGATTGTTCAGCAAGAGCTATTCGGGCCTGTGTTGCCTATTGTTACCTTTGAAAATGATGATCAAGTTCTCGAAATGGCGAACGATACAGAATATGGTTTGGCTTGTTATTTCTATACGAATAGCTTGAAGCGTATTGTGACTTTTAGTGAAGGTTTAGAGTATGGCATGGTTGGAGTGAATGAAGGGATCATCTCTACTGAAGTGGCTCCATTTGGTGGAGTTAAAGAGTCGGGTGTTGGACGGGAAGGTGCTAAG
>NZ_JADDYG010000005.1:4033-7204 GCF_015163535.1 Vibrio sp. OPT46
TATCAAGTTCTCGAAATGGCGAACGATACAGAATATGGTTTGGCTTGCTATTTCTATACGAATAGCTTGAAGCGTATTGTGACTTTTAGTGAAGGTTTAGAGTACGGCATGGTTGGAGTGAATGAAGGGATCATCTCTACTGAAGTGGCTCCATTTGGTGGAGTTAAAGAGTCGGGTGTTGGACGGGAAGGTGCTAAGCAAGGACTCGATGAATATCTGGAGACAAAGTATATTTGTCTTGGTGGTTTAAGCTGATTTCAGAGATGGCCGATTGAATTAAAAAGCTAGGTTTTTACCTAGCTTTTTTTTAGTTGAAAGGCATACCATTTGCCACACGCGTTTGTGGTTAATATTTTCTGGTTACTTAGTGAGTCGATAGCTAGCTTGCGGTAAGCGGTTTTTAATAATCAAAGCGCTTATGTTATTTCGTTATGGAGTAGTAGGAGAGAGCTTAGCTTTAAACTAATACAAAAAAGCCGCATCAAGTGATGCGGCTTCTTCTAATATGGCTCCTCCTGCTGGGCTCGAACCAGCGACCTGCGGATTAACAGTCCGTCGCTCTACCAACTGAGCTAAGGAGGAACAAATTTTAATAAGTGGTGCCGACTACCGGAATCGAACTGGTGACCTACTGATTACAAGTCAGTTGCTCTACCTACTGAGCTAAGTCGGCACAATGTCATTAATAAGTTATTAACTTAATAATGAAAATTGGCTCCTCCTGCTGGGCTCGAACCAGCGACCTGCGGATTAACAGTCCGTCGCTCTACCAACTGAGCTAAGGAGGAATTGTCTTTCTAAGAGAATAAATGGTGCCGACTACCGGAATCGAACTGGTGACCTACTGATTACAAGTCAGTTGCTCTACCTACTGAGCTAAGTCGGCACATTTTATTCTTTAACATTGTTCGTGCTAAGCACCAACAATTAATAAATTGTGGTGCCCGGAGGCGGAATCGAACCACCGACACGAGGATTTTCAATCCTCTGCTCTACCGACTGAGCTATCCGGGCGACGAGGTGTATTAAAAGGCTTTTCGGCTTTCAGGTCAACAATAAAATTAAAATAAAATATCGTTTGATGAATTTGTGCTCGGAGTGGGCTGTTTTTATGCGTTTTTAGCAGCAATGCGCCATGCTTTAAGCGATGTTTTAACATTGATAGTGTGTTCACTTGCAAAATAAAGGCGATAAAAACAAAAAAGCACGTCTGAAAACGTGCTTTTTATTGAACAATTGACTTTAAACTAGTGCTTTACTGAGAACTTGTTTACCCAACCTTCTAGCTCATTCGCTAGTGAAGCTAAACTTTGAGTACTTGATTGACTCTCGGTTACGACAGAGTTGAGTTGGCCTCCGCTTTCATCGATAAGGTTTATGCGTAGCGCAATATCATCGCTAACCTGCGTCTGCTCAGCGGCAGCAGTAGCGATCTGCTGGCTCATTGTGGTGATAGATTCTAACGCCGTTACAATTTGCTGTAGAGCTTCAGAGGCATTCTTAGACTCTGTAACAGTGCTTTCACTGGTTTCTGCACATATTTCCATTGTGTGAATGGCATTGCGAGAGCCTTCTTGCAGATTGGAGATCATATACTGAATCTCTTTTGTGCTGTCTTGTGTGCGTCCTGCTAGGTTGCGTACCTCATCAGCAACGACTGCGAAGCCTCGGCCTTGTTCTCCAGCTCGTGCTGCTTCAATGGCTGCATTGAGTGCCAATAGGTTTGTTTGCTCTGCAATATCACCAATCACATCGAGCACTTTTACAATATTATTTACATCCTGATCTAGATCGGCGACCGCTTTACTCGCAGTATTTAATTGAGAAGCTAAACCTTGAATGTTTTCAACCGTGTTATGAATGAGTTTCTGAGTATGTTGGCTTTGTTTGTCAGCCTCGTCCGTATTGTTTGCGGTGTCGCTTGCTGAATTGGCAACATGGTTGGCTGAAGATGCCATTTCAGTCATCGCAGTGGCAATCATCGCCGTTGATTGCTGCTGAGATACGGTAAGATCGGCAATCGTATTTGATCGAGCCTCTACGGCAAACAACTCTGCGCGCAGTGCATGCATAGACTTCTCTAGGTTTGTCACCATGGTAGCTAGTGATTGACTCATATCTTGCACGGCACGATAGATACTTCCTCTCGGTGCCACAGTATCAAAACTGGTCTGAATGTCTCCTTGAGCGACAGCTTGAACTGCTTTACGCACGTCGTTAGGCTCTCCACCAAGTAGATTAAGCATTTTGCGAATCGAAATGATCAGGCCACTTAGAATACTTCCCGCGATAATCAGACACAGCACAAGCTGCCATTGTGCTGTCGACCAAAAACGTGCGTTAACTTCATTAAAGCCAATACCTGTACCGACAACCCAGCCCCAGTGTGGTGTTTTTTCTGCTATCGAGTGTTTTTCTTCAATGCTGCCGTCAGCTTGTTTTTGGCTCCAGGTATATTCAACGATCTGACCTGTTTTGTGCCCCAATACATCTAGAATGAGTTGGCCTACGCTATTACCACTGCCATCTTTAAAGTCATGGAAGCTGGTTCCGTGCAGTTGAGGGTCTAGTGGTGCGGCGATGAACATCATATTTTCATCTGCGACATAAACGTATTCGTTGTCTTTGTAGATATTGTTACGAAGTAGGCGAGTGGCTAATGCTTTCGCTTCGTCTTCCGGCATTTTGCCTTCGATAGCCATCTTTTCTACTTCGGTAAGTATGCTGTACGCACTTTTAAATAGCTCAGTAACTCGAGCTTTGTTATCAAGGTTACTTGCGACGCGAAGTGTCCATAAGCCCGTTGCGGTCAGAGCTAGGAGAGCTAGCAATATGATCGCAGATAATAAATAGGCTTGAGTTTTTAGTTTCATATTTAGCTCACAAATAAAGTGTTATCACTATGCAAGGCATAGCTAAAAGAAGAAATGTAATAACTCGGGCATCTTAGTGAAGATAAATATGCTCGGATACTAATGCGTATTGAAATTACGATGAGGATTAAATTTTTATCGTGAAATAAGTGTTTTTGAAGAAAGGATTTAATGTTCGCTGATGTTTAGAAATGAAGTGCAGATAAATGGGAAAGTGAGAAATGACGTATAAAGCAGATACAAAAAAGCCGCATCAAGTGATGCGGCTTTAAAAGTGGCTCCTCCTGCTGGGCTCGAA
>NZ_JADDYG010000005.1:7214-12793 GCF_015163535.1 Vibrio sp. OPT46
GAATATGCTCGGATACTAATGCGTATTAAAATTACGATGAGGATTAAATTTTTAGCGTGAAATAAGTGTTTTTGAAGAAAGGATTTAATGTTCGCTGATGTTTAGAAATGAAGTGCAGATAAATGGGAAAGCGAGAAATGACGTATAAAGCAGATACAAAAAAGCCGCATCAAGTGATGCGGCTTTAAAATTGGCTCCTCCTGCTGGGCTCGAACCAGCGACCTGCGGATTAACAGTCCGTCGCTCTACCAACTGAGCTAAGGAGGAATTATTATTTTTTGTGTCTTGCTTATGAAGCAAGTGCACCAAATATGGTGCCTCGAGGCGGAATCGAACCACCGACACGAGGATTTTCAATCCTCTGCTCTACCGACTGAGCTATCGAGGCAAAAGAATGGTGCCGACTACCGGAATCGAACTGGTGACCTACTGATTACAAGTCAGTTGCTCTACCTACTGAGCTAAGTCGGCACACTGTATTCTTTTTAGAAGAGATTATCTCTTCTGTTTTTAAAATCTCACTTAAGTAAGATTCTAGAAATTGGCTCCTCCTGCTGGGCTCGAACCAGCGACCTGCGGATTAACAGTCCGTCGCTCTACCAACTGAGCTAAGGAGGAACTATTCTTTTTTGTGTCTTGCTTATGAAGCAAGTGCACCAAATATGGTGCCTCGAGGCGGAATCGAACCACCGACACGAGGATTTTCAATCCTCTGCTCTACCGACTGAGCTATCGAGGCAAAAGAATGGTGCCGACTACCGGAATCGAACTGGTGACCTACTGATTACAAGTCAGTTGCTCTACCTACTGAGCTAAGTCGGCACACTTTATTCTTTGTGCTTTTGTCCGTGTTATAACATTTCGTTAAGACACCAACAAATCAAATTGTGGTGCCCGGAGGCGGAATCGAACCACCGACACGAGGATTTTCAATCCTCTGCTCTACCGACTGAGCTATCCGGGCAACGGAGCGCTATTAAACGGATTTTCCCGCGTTGCGTCAACCACTTTTTTTAAATAATTTCAAAAAAGTGGTTGTTCGAACGCTTTTTATTCAACTGTCACTACAAAGTTTGCTTCGAGTTAAATTCCTTTTTGAAATTTGTAACTTTTTCTAGGTAGCGACGCGCTTCTGCGTTCGGGTGTTTCTTGGTTAACGCCCAATAAACTTGGTTGGGTTGCAATGAATTAAGATCTTGCATTGCGCGTTTGCGATCACTGCGATGAAATGTGTTTAAAACTCCTCCAGTACCGCCATTGTAAGCTGAAATCATGCTGTACTCGAGAGAGGTAGGGTGGCGGACTTCTCTTAAATAACGATTTTTTAAGATATAGAAATACGCAGTACCGGTATCTATGTTGTTTTCTGGATTAAACAAATATTCAGGGCTTGGTTGGCCCGAGCGCTTTTTCACGAGTTTGAACACATCTCGTCCCGCTGTTTTAGGTACAACTTGCATTAGGCCATACGCATTTGCCCAACTTACCGCGTATGGGTTGAAACTGCTCTCGGTTTTAATAATGGCGTATATCAAGTCTTCTGGAATGTCGTATTTCTTGGAAGCTCGACGCACGATATCGGCGTATTGGTAGCTGCGAGTTGAAAAGTGGTCTTCAACCATGGGAATTTCGACGTAATACGCTTTCTTGAAATCTACATTTTTGGTTTTTATTTTATTTGCGATGAGGTATTCCGCAAATCGGTTTGCCCGCCAAGACCATTGAATTGGCTTATTGTCTTGGTCGACAACTTGTTTATACAGGAATGGTTGCCCCTCTAACGTGATACCTTTAGAGGAGAATAAGTCGACGTGAGCGGGATCGTCTGGTGTTAATAAGGTGGTGACAATCGCGTCTTTTAGGTGTTTTTGGGGCTCGGTCGGTGATACGGTCTCTATCGTGATCACGCCTTTGCGAAAGTCGACCTCGGCGCGGCTAAGGTAGTTATCGATGTACTTAACGTAATTACTCTTGCCAGCGTACTTGATTTCTTTTTTACCCCAGCGCTTTTGAATATTGCCTGAAAAGCTATTGATTAAGGCATCTAGCGCCGCAGTATCTTTTTCAAATTGTCCTGGTAGCTCAGCTAAGTTATTGGCAAAACGGTTTGTTGGCTCGTAGTTGACGTCATAAATCTTTTCGACGAATTCACGGCTACAGCCTGCCATTAAAAGTGCGGCAGCGATAAAGACAATTTTTTTCATAAGTATCAGAGTTATTGAAGGTAATAGAAAAATGACACCACAAATGGTTGTGATGTCATTGTTTAACTCAAGCGACTTTATTCGCTCGGCGGTGTGTAACCTTCGATATGAACGTCTTTTCCTTCAAAGAGGAAATTTACCATTTCTGTTTCGATCAGTTTGCGGTGTTCTGGATCCATCATGTTGAGTTTCTTCTCGTTGATCAACATGGTTTGTTTGTGTTGCCACTGAGCCCACGCTTCTTTCGAGATGTTGTCGAAAATGCGTTTACCTAGTTCACCAGGGTAAAGTTGAAAGTCTAGACCTTCGCCTTCTTTCTTTAGTCGAGCACAAAATACAGTGCGGCTCATAATGACTCCTTGTATTCAATTAACGAAGTTCGTGGGGTAGCGTTTCCAGCAATAGTTTTACTGGCGCGGCTAAACCGACTTCTTCAGGTTTAGATAAGTTATACCAAAGACCTTTGTTGCCTTCCATTATCACGTCCGGTTGCTTTGATAAATCAATCAAAATTGGCGTGATATCTAGGTGGTAATGGCTGAATGTATGACGAAAGGTAATCAGTGTTTGCTTCTGTTTGATATTGCTGGCTTGAATGCCGCGTTGATCCAGTAGCAATTCAATGTCGCTTTCTGCATCCACATGTTCGGTTTGTGGGAAGCAGAATAAGCCACCCCAAATGCCTGTTTGTGGTCTTTGCTCCAACCACACCTCATGACCATTTTCGGTGTTGTGGTGAAGCATCACGAAACGAGTTTGCTTGATTGGCTTATCTTTCTTCGGTTTTTTGCCCGGGTAGTCGAGCACATTACCTTGTTGCTTTGCCACACACAGATCAGCAACAGGGCAGAGGCTACATTTGGGTTTGCTGCGTGTGCAGACCATTGCGCCCATGTCCATCATTGCCTGGTTATACTTATCTACATCCGTTTGTGGGGTGTGCGTTTCGGCAATTTCCCACAGCTGGTTTTCAACCTTTTTTTGTCCTGGCCATCCTGCAACTGCGAAACAGCGGGATAGGGTGCGCTTCACGTTACCATCAAGAATCGCGTGTGGTTGTTTATACACAGACGATAAAATGGCGGCAGCGGTAGAGCGACCAATCCCCGGTAGGGCGTTCATTTTCTCTATATCAAGAGGAAACTCACCATTGTATGTAGAGGCGACCTCTTGTGCTGCTTTGTGAAGGTTACGGGCTCGGGCGTAGTACCCTAAGCCAGTCCAAAGGTGTAGGACTTCATCTTGCTCAGCATTGGCAAGATCGATCACGGTTGGAAAGCGCTCCAAGAAACGTTGGTAATACGGAATAACCGTAGTGACCTGAGTTTGCTGAAGCATAATTTCAGACAACCAGACACTGTATGCGGTCTTATTTTGTTGCCACGGAAGATCTTTTCTTCCATATGCGTCATACCATTCTAGGATGGCACTGGCGAAAGGTGTCACGACTTGCTCTGTATTCTAGTATTGGTTAGGTGCAAAATTGCACCACATAATGGGCAAGAAGTACAACGGATAAACAGTAGGGATATAAAGAGGTGTGTCGTTGCTTTTGGGTTGCCATAGACCAAGAGCTCAACAAATACTTGCACCTAAGTAAATTCTTTGGATAATCCCCGCTTTGATTAATCAATGTGCAGGCAAAATCAATGAGTGAAGTAACCACTAACGAATACAACGAAGACGGAAAGCTGATCCGCAAAATCCGCAGCTTTGTACGCCGTGAAGGGCGTTTGACTAAAGGTCAAGAGAGCGCGATGAATGAATGCTGGCCTACGATGGGTATTGACTTCAAAGCTGAACTTCTCGATTGGAAAGAGGTATTTGGCAACGATAACCCAGTAGTGCTTGAGATCGGTTTTGGTATGGGTGCTTCATTGGTTGAAATGGCAAAGAACGCGCCAGAGAAAAACTTCATCGGTATCGAAGTTCATAGCCCAGGCGTTGGTGCTTGTCTTGCCGATGCTCGCGAAGCGGGAATTACTAACCTGCGTGTAATGTGTCACGATGCGGTAGAAGTATTCGAACACATGATCCCAAATGGCAGCTTATCGACACTGCAATTGTTCTTCCCAGACCCTTGGCATAAGAAGCGTCACCACAAGCGTCGTATTGTTCAATTAGGTTTTGCGGAAATGGTGCGTGAGAAGCTTATCCCTAATGAAGGTATTTTCCACATGGCGACCGACTGGGAAAACTACGCAGAGCACATGATTGAAGTGATGAACCAAGCGCCAGGTTTCGAAAACATTGCTAAAGATGGTGATTTCGTTCCTCGTCCAGACGATCGCCCGCTAACGAAGTTTGAAGCTCGTGGTCACCGTCTTGGTCACGGTGTTTGGGATATCAAATATAAGCGTATTGCGTAACCAGAGGAGTTCATGGGATGTACCATTACGCGATATTAGCGAATCCGGGTCATAACCGAATTTACTTTGATAGCGCAATGACCATTGCCTGTTCTGAGCTAAAAGCAATTTTAGCTTCACAAGGCGTGGATGTGACAGAAATTGGTAGTAAAGACGTTGGCTTACCTGCTGCGTTGGTGTTTTCTTGTCAGGAAGCGCTAACCGATGAGCAGGCGCGAAGAATCGCAGCCTCTTCGATTTACTATGCGCTATTTGAAGTGCGCGAAGATGGTTTACTTCGACCAGTTCAAGCGCCCGTATTTAACACTTTCCCGGAAAGTATGAGCCAGATTTTGCGCTACACCGGGAAAACAAACGAGCAGTTTACCCGTTTGATGGTGAATATCGGCATTAGTGCGTCCAATACGGGAAGTGAACAACTGACCTTAATGGATCCAATGTGTGGTAAAGGTACAACCTTATTTGAAGGCTTGATCCACGGTTTGAACGTGGTAGGGGTTGAGATCAACGCCAAGTGGGTGCAAGAGATCCAGACCTTTATTGTTAAGTTCATGAAGAATGGCCGCTTTAAGCACAAAGTGAGCAAAGAAAAGCGCACTGCGGGTGGCAAGAAAGTGGCGGATGGTTTCGTGGTTGAAGCTGCAGCAAATAAAGAAGATTACAACCAAGGCCATCTTCAGTTTATGAAGCTGTATTCGGCTGATACTCGTATCGCTGATCAAGTCGTGAAAAAGAACTCAGTTGATGTGATGGTGTCTGACTTGCCTTATGGCGTGCAGCACGGCAGCAAAAATGCCAAGGACAGCAAACTGAACCGCAGTCCACTAGAGCTTTTAAAAGAGGCTCTGCCTGCATGGAAAGTGGTATTGAAAAAACAAGGTTCAGTGGTGTTGTCTTTCAATGAATTTACATTGAAATGGAAAGATGTCGCGGCATTATTTGAAGAGCAAGGTTGGAAGGTACTTTCAGAAGAGCCTTACATCGGTTATCTTCACCGTGTTGATCA
>NZ_JADDYG010000005.1:12803-20242 GCF_015163535.1 Vibrio sp. OPT46
TAGTCCACTAGAGCTTTTAAAAGAGGCTCTGCCTGCATGGAAAGTGGTATTGAAAAAGCAAGGTTCAGTGGTGTTGTCTTTCAATGAATTCACATTGAAATGGAAAGATGTCGCGGCATTATTTGAAGAGCAAGGTTGGAAGGTACTTTCAGAAGAGCCTTACATCGGTTATCTTCACCGTGTTGATCAATCTATCAACCGCAATATTATTGTGGCAGTAAAACCATAATCGACTTGAGTCGAACGAACCCTATGGAAAAGCCAACGACACGTTGGCTTTTTTTACCTCTGAGCTCAACGAGTTCTCTTGTAAATAGAAGGTAGAGAATGAAACCGACAGTGGAAATTTTGACAGATATTTTGGCGGAAGTACGCCCTTTAATCGGCCAAGGTAAAGTGGCTGATTACATTCCTGCTCTGGCAAAAGTACCCAGCAACAAGTTAGGTATTGCGGTATACACCAACGAAGGTGAGGTTATTAAGGCGGGTGATGCCGATGAACCTTTCTCTATCCAATCTATTTCAAAAGCATTGAGCTTGACGTTAGCGATGTGCTTGTACAAGCAAGAAGAAATTTGGTCTCGAGTGGGAAAAGAGCCTTCGGGGCAGGCATTTAATTCGCTAATCCAGCTAGAAATGGAGCAAGGTATTCCTCGTAATCCATTTATAAATGCTGGAGCGATAGTAGTGGCAGATTTGTTACAAACTCGCTTATCTGCACCTCGTCAGCGCCTGTTGGAATTTGTGCGTCAGCTTTCTGGTGATACCCATATTGTGTATGACAAAGTCGTTGCGGCATCCGAAATGATGCATGGTGATCGTAATGCGGCGATTGCATATCTCATGCGTTCGTTTGGCAACTTCGAAAATGAAGTGATTCCAGTACTACAAAACTACTTCCACGCTTGTGCGCTGAAGATGAGTTGCGTCGATTTGGCTAAAACGTTTAGCTATTTAGCAAACAAGGGCACATCGGTACAAACGGGTAAGCCTGTAGTTTCTCCTGTGCAAACCAAACAACTTAATGCACTGTTAGCAACGTGTGGCTTGTATGATGGCGCGGGCGAGTTTGCTTATCGCGTTGGTATGCCTGGTAAGTCTGGTGTTGGTGGTGGCATTATCGCGGTAGTACCTGGTGAAATGACCATTTCAGTATGGTCTCCAGAGCTTGATCCTTCAGGTAACTCGCTTGCGGGTACTAAGGCGCTTGAGCTGCTCTCCGAGCGAATTGGCCGTTCAATTTTCTAATGTTGGAAATGTGTCAACCTTATTTAGGACGGCACAGTTTCTAAATAAAAAGCCTCTCAATTGAGAGGCTTTTTTTGTTTTGGGGTTGCGTTACTCTTCGCTTTCTTCGGCCATAAAGGCTTCGAGCAAATCATTAAGGAAGAGCTTCCCTTTTTCAGTAATTTGCCAGTGGGTAGGCGTTTCACTCAGGTAGCCCATTTCTATCGCCCAGCTGATGGTTTCTTGAATCGTACTAAGCGGTAAGCCCGTGGTGTCCACGTAATCTTGCTTCGGACAGGCTTCGATTAAGCGGAATCGGTTCATAAAGAACTCGAATGGACGATCTTCATCCGCGACGACATGTTCCGTATGCAGATAAGGTTTGACCATATTTTGATAAGCCGCTAAATAGCCTCGCGGGTGTTTTACCTTTGTCGTTCGAATAATACGTCCGTCGGTAAAACTGAGTTTGCCATGAGAGCCACAACCGATACCAAGGTAATCACCAAAGCGCCAGTAGTTGAGGTTGTGCTGACACTGATAGCCCGGCTTGCTGTAACCGGAGATTTCATATTGCACATAACCCGCGGCTGCAAGTTTTTGGTGTCCGAGCTCGAAAATATCCCACAAGTCATCATCGTCAGGTAGCGTTGGTGGCTTGTAGTAAAACATGGTGTTTGGTTCGATGGTCAGCTGATACCAAGACAAGTGCGGCGGCGCCAACTCAATCGCTTTGTCCAAATCTGCCAAGGCTTGTTCGATGCTTTGATCAGGTAAGCCGTGCATGAGATCGAGGTTAAAGCTGTTCAAACCGATTTGGTGCGCCAGCTGAGCAGCGTTGACGGCTTCGTCTTGGCCGTGAATACGCCCCAAACGCTCAAGCTTTTGTTGCTCAAAGCTTTGCACGCCGATAGAGATACGCGTTACACCAGCTTTGCGGTAGCCAACAAAACGCTCTGCTTCGATGGTGCCTGGATTCGCTTCCATGGTGATTTCGATTTCAGGCTTGAACGGAATACGCGCTTCAATGCCCTTAAGTAGACGCTCGATGCCTTCTGCCGAAATCAAACTCGGCGTACCACCACCAATGAAGATTGAATGCAGTGGACGTGGCGCTTCGTTAAGTCGGTATTTCTCAATGTCGGTATCCAAATCTTCTAAAAGGGCACTGATGTACTCTTCTTCTGGAATCTCGGTTTTGAGCGCGTGAGAGTTAAAGTCGCAATACGGGCACTTTTGCACACACCACGGGATGTGTACATACAAGCTGAGTGCTGGGGGCGTTAACATGGTCTAATTCGCTCGTGATTACTGAGACACTTGCTCAGACAGTTGAGCAAACAACGACTTGAGCGCTTTACCGCGGTGAGACAGTTGTTTCTTACGTGCAGGTTCAAGTTCGGCTGACGCACAGTTGTCTTCAGGAACAAAGAAGATTGGGTCGTAGCCAAAGCCATTTTCACCGTGTGCTTCAGTTAGAATTCGGCCTTCCCATTTACCGTGACAGACGATAGGCGTTGGGTCGTTCTCGTGACGCATGAGGACTAATACGCAGTGGAAACGTGCTGTACGCTCTGCTTCTGGTACGCCTTCCATTGCCGCTAGCAATTTTTCTAGATTCTCTTGATCAGATGCGCTCTCGCCTGCGTAACGTGCAGAGTAAATGCCCGGAGCGCCTTTTAAGAAATCGACTTCTAATCCAGAGTCGTCTGCAATGGCAGGAAGCCCTGTTTCTTGTGCGGCATGGCGAGCTTTAATGATTGCGTTTTCAATGAAAGTTGTACCCGTTTCAGCTACTTCCGATACATTGAATTCACTTTGCGCTAATACTTCAAAGCCGAAGTCAGACAATAAATCTGCCATTTCACGAACTTTGCCTTGGTTACCAGTTGCTAGCACAATTTTTTTCATGGGAATCTCTTTTAATAGTGATAGAGGAGAACAAATCGTTCTCCTCTAGATATTCTTTAATTAATAAGTGGTTTTTAGCCTGCTTAGATCCAAAAGCTTTTGGAACATCACAACCCAATTACTCTTCAACATAAAACTTCTGGGTGAATTTAAGCTTACCTGAGCCTTTGTTTCCAGCTTTTACGTCAATATCGAAAGTAAAAGTTTCTTCGTGGGTAATTGGTAGTTCGGCTAAATAGTATATCGCATTGCCTTCTTTGACTTCACGAAAGGTCAAGGTCTGAGTTTGGCCGATAAGGTTCTTCGCGCGTCCAGCAATTTTTGCTTCTAATGCTGGCTTACCCAATGAAGCTCTATCTAACACGCTAATATTAACCACAGCGAGGTATCCATTACGTTTGATATCGTAGCTACGTGCGACTTTGGGTGTTAGGAATGTTGAGTTAAACGCGACATAGTGTACTTCGATATCTTTCATATTTTTAAACTGATCGGCGAAGCTTGGTAACGACAACAGGCTAATCAGTAATGCGGTAATCCATTTGCTCATTGTTACTTCCTCAAAGCACTTGTTATAAAACAACCATAGCTGCAATTTTACCTTGGTCAGGGGGTAAAAAATGCGTACTCAGTCGTTGGTATTAGTAAGTGTGGTACAAAATCGTAAATAAAAAGCCATCATAAGATGGCTTTAATTTCTGTCGGTATCTGGGTAGGCGATTCTATCCGAATTTGTTTGTGCCGTCCTAATTCACCTTTTTCTATGTGAACCAAGCCCTTAGCGATTTTAAACTGCTTGGCTAAGAACTTAGTTAGGTGTGCATTAGCTTTGCCATCGACAGGTGGAGCAGTAATGGCGATTTTTAGCTCTTCACCATGCAAGCCAACGATTTTATCGCGGCTAGCTTTAGGTTGAATATAGAGCTTCAGGATGATGTCCTCACCATCTTGCCAAACTGCAGCTGACATTATAGCTGGAACCAAATTGGACCAATGATATCGCCCATTAAGAAGTTCGCGAACTGCAAGCCGATAAATAACACCAGTACGCTTAAATCAAGACCACCAATAGCCGGAAGAATACGACGGATTGGAGCGCACATTGGCTCGGTCAGTTGATGGAATACGTACTCGATAGGGCTGCGGCCTTGGCTTACCCAGCTCAAAATTGCACGGATCAATAGTACCCAGAACAATAGGCCACCTGCGGCTTTGATTAATGATAATAAGCCCAAGAATAAGAAGTCAGCGCTGAAAGAGACGGAACCGTTCGAAGCTATTAGGATAAGCACGACAAATTTAAGCACACACAACACGTAGGCAAACAACACGGTTGCTAGGTCAATATTCCCCACGGAAGGGATAACGCGGCGCAGTGGACCAATGACCGGCTGAGTCGCTTTTACTATAAATTGCGAGAATGGGTTGTAGAAGTCTGCGCGTGCAGCTTGCAACCAAATTCGCAAAATTACGACCATGATGTACAGGTCAAATAGGGTTGAGATGAGAAAACTCATTGAATTCATAAGGTACCCTTAACAAGTGATGGATGATACTAAACGGAGTTCATCCAAATAATTAAAACAGTTTTTCCATTTCTTCCGCGCGAGCCACAGCAGCTTGCATGGCTTTAGCGACAATATCTGAAAGTTGATGTTCGTTGAATGTACGTAGTGCTTCTGCCGTTGTCCCACCTTTCGATGTCACGTTCTCACGCAGGGTCGATAGCTCAGTTTCTGGGTTGCTAACCACCATACTGGCCGCGCCCAATGCAGCTTGTTGAACCAATAGTCGAGCAGTCTCTTTATCAAAGCCTTGCGCAATCGCTTCTGCTTGCATCGCTTCCATAAACAGGAAGAAGTATGCTGGAGCACTGCCCGCTGCGGCAATCACATTATTGATACCTGACTCTTGCTCAACCCAACATACTTTACCGACCGCTTCCATTAACTCTGCGGCAAAAGCTTTGTCGTGCTCGGTTACATGAGTTGGTGCGAATAACCCACTCATACCCAACCCAAGTTGTGATGGCGTATTTGGCATAACACGAACCAAGTTCAATTTGGTGGCTAGCATATCATCCAATCGAGAACAGTTGATGCCTGCGGCAATAGAAATCACCAGTTTATTAGTGAAATCGATCGATTGCAGTGGTTTACAGACATCCGCCATCATTTGCGGTTTCACAGACAATACCACCACATCCGCCTCGGTCGCAGCTTGGATGTTATCGCTGGTGGTACGGATGCCAAAATCTTGTTCTAGCAGAAGGCGGCGAGCCTCTGAAGGAGCCGTCGCGGTAATGTTTTGCGCTGGGTATCCGTTAGCAACCAAGCCTGAAACAATGGCTCTCACCATGTTGCCAGCACCAATGAAGGCGATTTTTTTATGTTCCATTTGTCTGATTTCCATCATGATATTTAGAATTTGTTGTGCGCTCAGGTGTATAATGGCGCCGCTGTTACTTACTGCTCCTATTGGCGAGTAAGATGATTGCGCATTTACGCTCTAACGATTGACGACATAACTTATGTCGCGAGTGAGCGTTTTGTTGATTTAGCTGTAGTCTCGTGCGCCGAAAATAGCGGTTCCAATACGAACCATTGTACTACCAGCTTCGATTGCAGCGGTCATATCACCACTCATTCCCATTGATAATGTATCGATTTCTGGGAACTGTGCTTCGAGTGTTTGCTTCAACGTAGCCAACTTCTGAAATTCACGGAGCTGTGATTCGTAGTCAGACACGTTGGCAGGAATCGACATCAACCCTCTTAAAGTGAGGTTGGGTAGGCGAGAAATCAACTCCGCCAGCTCGAATACTTCCGCTTCAGTGACACCAGACTTAGATGCCTCACCACTGGTGTTAACCTGAATCAGAACTTGTAGCGGTTTAAGTTCGCTTGGCCGCTGCTCATTCAGGCGTTGAGCAATCTTGGTTCGATCGATGGTGTGAACCCAATCGAAATGTTCAGCAACAAGTCGCGATTTATTGGATTGAATCGGGCCAATGAAGTGCCATTCGATTCGATTATCTGGATAATGCTCGGCAAAGTGCTGAACTTTACTGACGCCCTCTTGAACGTAGTTTTCACCAAAGGCGGTTGGTCCCGCTTGGTAGGCTTCGAGAATTGCCTCGACAGGTTTAGTTTTGCTTACCGCTAGAAGTTGCACTGACTCTGGAGTTCGACCACATTTTTGCTCGTCATATCGAATTTGAGAGGTGATATGTTCAATATTTTGTTGAATACTACTCATAGCTGTACTTTAGACTTAAGGATTTTAAATGGATATCACTGAGTTACTGGATTTTAGTGTAAAACATAATGCCTCGGATCTACATCTTTCTGCAGGTGTCCCACCAATGGTTCGTATTGATGGGGATGTGAGAAAACTAGGCATTCCAGCGTTTACACACCAAGAAGTGCATCGTTTGGTTTTCGAAATCATGAACGATGCCCAACGCAGTGAATTCGAAGAAAAACTCGAAGTCGATTTCTCTTTTGAGTTGCATAACGTTGGCCGTTTCCGTGTCAACGCTTTCAACCAATCTCGCGGTTGTGCGGCAGTATTCCGTACCATTCCAAGTAGCATTCCAACTCTGGAAGAGCTAGAAGCGCCAGAGATCTTCAAAAAAATTGCGAACGCTGAAAAAGGCTTAGTTCTGGTCACTGGCCCAACAGGTTCAGGTAAATCGACGACCTTAGCAGCCATTGTTGACTACATTAACCGTAATCACAACAAGCACGTACTCACAATTGAAGATCCGATTGAATTTGTTCACAACAACAATAAATGTTTGATCAACCAGCGTGAAGTTCACCGTGACACCCATAGTTTCCAAAATGCTTTGCGTAGTGCATTGCGCGAAGACCCAGACGTTATTCTGGTTGGTGAGATGCGTGACAAAGAAACCATCAGCCTTGCCTTAACGGCGGCAGAAACGGGTCACTTAGTTTTCGGGACGTTGCACACCAGCTCGGCGGCAAAAACCATTGACCGTATTATCGATGTTTTTCCTGGTAGTGATAAAGATATGGTCCGCTCGATGCTATCTGAGTCCCTTCGTTCGGTTATCGCGCAAAAGCTTCTGAAGCGTAATGGTGGTGGCCGTATTGCATGCCATGAAATTATGATGGCAACGCCTGCGATTCGTAACTTGATCCGCGAAGACAAAGTCGCGCAGATGTATTCGATAATTCAAACAGGTGCGGCTCACGGCATGCAAACCATGGAGCAAAATGCTCGTCAGTTAATGGCGCAAGGCATGGTTGCTCGTGAAGAGGTCGATAGTAAGATCG
>NZ_JADDYG010000005.1:20350-20635 GCF_015163535.1 Vibrio sp. OPT46
TAAATTTCTCGAAGGCATGCTGGCGCTGAAAGCGTCGGATCTTTACATCACGGTTGGAGCGCCAATTCTATTTCGTGTGGATGGCGAATTGCGTCCGCAAGGGGAAAAACTTACCGAGAGCGATGTGGCTGCATTACTCGACAGCGCTATGGAACCAGATCGGCGTCAGGAATTTCGTAAAAGTCGCGAGTCGAATTTTGCCATTGTGAGAGATTGTGGTCGCTTCCGTGTGAGTGCCTTTTTTCAACGCGAGTTACCAGGCGCAGTGATTCGTCGTATTGAAAC
>NZ_JADDYG010000005.1:20819-37590 GCF_015163535.1 Vibrio sp. OPT46
ATCCGATCGAGTTCGTGCATGAACACAAGCGCTGTATCGTGACTCAACGTGAAGTTGGGTTAGATACGGAAAGCTATGAAGTTGCGCTTAAAAACTCGCTGCGCCAAGCACCAGATATGATTTTGATTGGTGAGATCCGTAGCCGTGAAACAATGGAATACGCGATGACCTTCGCCGAAACGGGTCACCTGTGTATGGCAACGTTGCACGCCAACAATGCAAACCAAGCTTTAGAGCGCATTCTTCACTTGGTACCGAAAGATCAAAAAGAACAATTCTTGTTCGACTTGTCGATGAATCTGAAAGGCGTGGTTGGTCAGCAGCTGATCCGAGATAAAAATGGGCAGGGACGTCATGGTGTATTTGAGATCTTGCTAAATAGCCCACGTGTGTCGGATTTGATTCGTCGCGGAGATTTACATGAGTTGAAGTCAACCATGGCTCGCTCAAATGAGTTTGGTATGCTGACGTTCGATCAATCTCTTTATAAGTTAGTGATGCAAGGTAAGATCAGCGAAGAGGATGCACTACATAGTGCCGACTCGGCAAATGATCTGCGCTTGATGTTGAAAACGCAGCGTGGTGAAGCATTCTCTACGGGCAGTTTGGCGAACGTTAAGATCGATATGGATTAATCCAATCCAGAAACAAAAAAGGTTGGCAGGAGCCAACCTTTTTTCATTGTGTTTGAAGTGTTTACTCACCCCAAAGGGCTTCAAACCAGCTTTCTAGAATCACCACTGCTGACTGGCAGTCAACATTACCTTTCGATAGGGCTTTGTAGCCGCCCATGCTGAACAACTCCGCACGAGCTTCTGCTGTAGATAAACGCTCATCATGCAGTTCAACTGGCAATCCGTATCGGCCTTGCAGACGCTTAGCAAATTTTCGTGCACGAGGGGTTATGGTCTCAAGGTCTTTACCATGCAGATCGGTCGGTAAACCGACCACTAGCAAATCTGGTTGCCACTCTTTGATTTGCTTTTCGATATCGTCCCAGTTTGGAATACCGTCATTGGCTTTAAAGGCTTTTAATGGGGAAGCTGTACCAGTAATTTCTTGGCCAATAGCGCTACCAATGCTTTTGGTTCCAAAGTCAAAAGCCATAATTGTGCGTGACATAAGGTGTCTCTGTCTAATGTAACTGTATATTTGGACTAAGCATGTCCAGAGTCTGCTGAAAGGTGACTTGGGTCGATGCCCAGCTTTTCGACCGCTTTCTTCCAACGCTCGTTGATTGGTGTATTAAAGATAATTTCAGGCGTCGCTTCAATGGTGAGCCAAGAGTTTTCGACCAGCTCACTTTCTAATTGGCCTGCACTCCAACCGGAGTAGCCAAGTGCCACTAAGTAATCACTTGGTTCTGCTTCTGTTCCTAACACCGACAGAATATCACGCGAAGTGGTTACCGCGAGGTCATCGGTCATTTGGACGCTGGACTCGTAGTAATCTTTGGGTTTATGCAAAATAAAGCCACGATCTTCCGAGATTGGGCCGCCATTGTAAACTGGTCTATCTAGACTGGCTTCAAATAGGCGCGGGTGTACTGGCTGAACTTCCACCTGCTTGAGCATGTTGCCGACGGTGATATCAACAGGAGCATTGATCATCAGCCCCATAGCGCCGTCTTCGTTGTGCTCACAAACGTAGATCACGCTGTTTTGAAAGTACGGATCTTTCATCCCAGGCATGGCAACCAAAAAGTGATTTGTGAGATTCATACTCATACTGACCCTTAACTCTCGTAAATGTCCTTAAGCAAACATCATACAGTTTACCATCTAGGTATGTGCATGAGTTTGCTTAAGTTAATGTACTACGCTCTCTATTAACTGTAATACAGTTTGAGTTATTCGCCTTTTACTCGACGCTCAATCGCATCCATCAGCTTGCCTGTGATTGAGATATCAAAAGCTGCTTCAATTTCGCGAATACAGGTTGGGCTGGTGACGTTGATTTCTGTTAGCTTGTCGCCAATTACGTCAAGGCCAACAAAGATAAGGCCTTTTTCTTTCAGTGTCGGAGCAACGGTTTGCGCAATTTTGAGGTCGGTTTCGCTTAGCGGACGAGCTTCACCAGTACCACCAGCGGCTAGGTTGCCGCGCGTTTCGCCTTTAGCAGGAATGCGTGCTAGACAGTAAGGCATAGGTTCGCCATCTACTACTAGGATACGTTTGTCACCGTTGCTGATGTCTGGCACGAAGGTTTGTGCCATTGCGTAGTTTTGACCGTGGTTAGTCAATGTCTCGATGATTACAGAGACGTTTGGATCGTTTTCTTTTACACGGAAGATGGACGCGCCACCCATACCATCAAGCGGTTTCAGGATGACATCACCATGTTTTTCACGAAATTCTTTAATTTTTTCTGCTTTTCGCGTCACGATCGTTGTAGGTGTCAGCTCTGGGAACCATGCTGTAAACAGCTTTTCGTTACAATCACGTAAGCTTTGAGGCTTGTTAACGATCAGTGCACCCTGTTCTTCTGCACGCTCAAGGATGTAAGTCGCGTAGATGTATTCAGTATCAAACGGAGGATCTTTACGCATTAGCACCGCGTCTAGCTCAGACAGTTTGATAGTTTGCTCTGATTTGAACTCGTACCAACCGTTTGGATCTTCTTTTAGTTCTACCACTTTAGTATCTGCAATGGCAACGCCTTGATCGAGATGCAGATCATTCATTTCCATGTAGTGGATTTCATAGCCGCGTCGTTGCGCTTCAAGCATCATGGCAAAGCTAGAGTCTTTTTTGATGTTAATGGACGAGATTGGGTCCATTACGATACCGAGTTTGATCATTATTTTTCTCCGTTTAACCAAGATCGCCGAAACGAACTTGTAAGGCTGTAATTGCTGTCAGAGCCGCTGTTTCGGTACGCAGAACGCGAGGGCCGAGTAGCGTTTCTTCAAATTGGTATTCTCGAGTCATCTCGATTTCTTCAGACGATAAACCGCCTTCAGGACCGATCAGTAGGCGCACTTTTTCAACCGGGGTTGGCAAAGTGTTGATTGAGTATTTAGCACGAGGGTGAAGGTTAAGCTTTAAACCATCGTACTCTTCTTTACACCACTCTTCCAAGCTCATAATTGGACGAATTTCGGGCACGACATTACGCCCACATTGCTCACAGGCACTGATGGCGATTTTCTGCCATTGCGCGAGTTTTTTCTCAAAACGCTTTTGGTCAAGCTTGACACCACAACGTTCAGAAATCAGAGGAGTGATGGTATTGACGCCAAGTTCAACAGACTTTTGGATGGTGAACTCCATCTTATCGCCACGTGAAATGACTTGACCAAGGTGCAGATCTAAAGGGGATTCAATACTGTTTTCTACGCGCTCGGTGATGTTAACCAAAACTGATTTCTTGCTGACTTCACTGATAACCGCTGGGAACTCTGCGCCACTGCCGTCAAAAAGGAGAACGTCTTGGCCTTCTTTCATGCGCAAAACACGACCGATATGGCCTGCTGCGTCGTCACTTAAAGCAAGTGAGCCAAGTTGATGAATGGATTCTGGATGATAAATTCGAGGGGTACGCATGAGATTTCCAGCAAGAGAATAAACTTAAACCCTAACATGGATGCTTTGCACCGAAAAAACAAGGGGCAAGAAGCGTTTCAATATCAGTAATTGAAACGCTTCGAGGTCGGAGGTTACAGTGCGCGGCAGGCTTCTTGAACAAATGGGTTGTGATTGCCCTGTACTTTTGCAATGCGCTCGTCACGCTCACATTCCCATTTATCGACAGGATAGGTTTTGTTCCAAGCACTCATTAATTGCGTTTGCTGCTTCGACAGTTTGAAACCGTACTCTTTGCTCATGTATAGATAGGTACGAGCAATTGAGCCACGCGCACGGTCTGGTGGCATGACTTTACGCTGCTTAAAGTTCACTTGCATCTCACAGCGACCATAACTCACGCCATCCATACCGTTCCATTGGCTGAAGTTGTAGTTCGAACGGTCACCGTTTACTTCACCAATAGCAGGAGTTAGGTTGTGCAAGTCTGCTTCCATCAAACGAAAAGTTTTGTCTTTTTTCTTACAGTTTTTACGTCCGCCATCTTGCCAGCATTGACGCTGGTGGCCAAATTGCCACGCAGGAACAACGTGCTCCCATTCGATTCGTGCAGCCCGTTTTTCTTGTTTACGGACTTGGTAACCGCAAGAGGCTAAATCGGGTGAGCCTTTCTTGCCTTGCCATTGAATGTTACAGCCACAGTAGAAGCTTGTTGGGTGGTCTTGATAAATTTTGACCGCCTCACGTTTGGCTGCAGAGAATGAGCTCGGTGGCGCGGCAATCGCAGTGCTAGAAAGCGCGATAAGCAACAGAGAGAATAAGTATTTCATGATAAAAGTCTTTATAAAGTATGACTTTATTCATGATAACACGCATAAAATAGCTTTAGTGATGAGTAAGTTAACAATAAGTGGCGAAGGGAAGGTTTTGATCAACTCGATCTTTATTTTGGGAACGCAAGTAACACTATGAGGTAAGGGCTACGATAACTGAATACCGGTGAAGTTAAGTGGTTGGCGGCATTTTTGACAAGAGTACGTCGCCTCTTTGCGCAGCACTTTATTATGACGGCGAATCGATAGAGGGTAGGTCATACAACCACAACGATACTCAAAGGTTTTACCTTGAACGGATTTTACTTCAAAGCTGTGAGTGGTTTTGGCTGGTACGTTAAATACGGCTTCCATGACGCCTTTCCATTCTTTACCGTGAGGCCTAACTCGCCCGTAAACCTGATAAGTAATCAGGTGTGCTACTTCATGAGGAATGACTTCATCTAAGAATGCTTGGGTGTTTTCGCGAAATAAAACAGGGTTTAGGCGTACTTGATTTAATTGAAGGTAGGCTTTTCCTGCCGCTTTCCCACGGACGTCGAAGGTGATTGTTGGAATCGGGAAAGAACGTTTGAAAGCTTGTTCCGCCATCGCGATACAGCCCGCCATCACTTGCTTGGCTTTATAGCTGAGTTCTATATCCACAATTCACCTCGATAAATCAAATAAAAAAGCCCCCGCATTTGCGAGGGCCAGATCATAGCATCAGTTAATTATGGTGTGTGTTTTTTCTTGATGGTGGCATGGTAAGCGTGCCATGTACCGTAGCCTAGAATTGGCATGGTAAACAACATTCCGATCCCGTAGGTCGCAAAGCCGATAAGAATACCGCCACAGATGATCGCTGCCCAAACAATCATTGCTGGAATGTTGGATTTCACTGCATTAAAGCTGGTAAATACAGCGGTCATCATGTCTACGCGACGCTCCATCATGAGCGGAATAGAAAAGGCTGAAATGCTAAACACCACACAAGCCAAAACAAAGCCAACTAAAGAGCCGATGACAAGGAAGGGTAGGAACTCACTTAAAGGTGCCCCTTGAACAGAAGGGTAGAGCGCATGAAGTAGAGCGGCAATGCGCATCCAAAATATCATACACACTGCGAGTAACACGGCGAACGCCCATTGAGATGTTGAGTTACGACCGATCGCTTTCATTGAATGGAGCAAGCTTGCTTTGTGTCCGCGCTCTCTCTCCCAACTGGCATCATACAAGCCCAGCGCGAGAAACGGACCGATTAACATGTAAACAATCAAACTGGGCATGACGACCAAGTGTGTGCCTTGCCACTGTACGAGCAAAACAATGCCTATCGCAGCTGCCATAAAACAGATGCCATAGAAAGCACTAATAAGTGGCATTCGCACGAAATCATGCAGACCTAATGCTAGCCAATGAAAAGGTGCAGAAAGATTGACCGTATTGCACGGTATGGTTCTGGCGTATTCGTTGTCTGGCACTTCCTTTCGCTTGTTGTGGAAGTCCGATGGATTAACAGTTCGAGGCATAACTCCTCCTTGATTTATTCCCACATTATCCGCTTATACCAACTGACAGCGGTTTTTGTTCAGTCAAACTTGAAGCGACTTTTTCAAGTTTACATCTGAGCATTGGCTTAGTTTGGTATCGGCCATAAAGATGCCTGACTCATGTCTTTACTTAAGTGTTGCTTCCACAGTCGCCAGCATCCGACGTCTCTATTTAAATTGGAGTTAACAATATTTTAACTATTGGCGGAGATGGGATAATTTACAAATAATTGCTTAAAATTTATTCGGTATAAAAATGAGGGAGAAACAGGACTGCTTTGTGGGGCAGGGCGGTATGAGTCGAAATGACTAGATAAAAGTTGCTGAAAATAAAAAGCCCCCACCATAGGCGAGGGCTTGATTGATTCTTGCTTGGCTTGATTATTTGATGCCAGCGAAATCGCGTAGAAGTGCAGCTTTGTCTGTTGCTTCCCACGGGAATTCTTCACGACCGAAGTGACCGTAAGCCGCTGTCTTCTTGTAGATAGGTTGAAGAAGGTTAAGCATTTCTTGTAGACCGTATGGACGTAGGTCGAAGAATTGACGAACCGCTTCAATGATGATGTCGTGAGATACTTTCTCAGTACCGAACGTTTCCACCATGATAGACGTTGGATCAGCAACACCGATTGCGTAAGAAAGTTGGATCTCACAACGGTCAGCCATGCCTGCCGCTACGATGTTTTTCGCTACGTAGCGTGCTGCGTATGCTGCACTACGGTCAACTTTTGATGGATCTTTACCAGAAAACGCACCGCCACCGTGACGAGCTGCGCCGCCGTAGGTATCTACGATGATCTTACGACCAGTTAGACCACAGTCACCCATAGGACCACCGATTACGAAGCGACCGGTTGGATTAATGAAGAAGTTTGTTTCTTTGTTGATCCACTCAGAAGGTAGCACTGGCTTAATGATCTCTTCCATTACCGCTTCACGCAGGTCTGAAGTTGAGATTGAATCACAGTGTTGAGTTGAAAGAACAACCGCGTCGATACCAACGATGTTACCTTGATCGTATTGGAATGTTACCTGAGATTTTGCATCAGGACGCAACCAAGGTAGTGTGCCGTTTTTACGAACTTCTGCTTGCTTTTGAACAAGACGGTGAGAGTAAGTAATTGGCGCTGGCATTAGTACTTCAGTTTCGTTACAAGCGTAACCAAACATGATGCCTTGGTCGCCTGCACCTTGTTCTTTAGGGTCAGCTTTATCAACACCTTGGTTGATATCTGGCGACTGTTTACCGATTGTGTTTAGTACCGCACAAGAATCTGCGTCAAAGCCCATATCTGAATGTACGTAGCCGATTTCACGAACGGTTTCACGAGTTAACTCTTCGATGTCTACCCATGCTGAAGTCGTGATTTCACCACCCACCATTACCATACCGGTTTTAACGTAAGTCTCACATGCAACACGAGCCTTTGGATCTTGCTCTAGAATCGCGTCAAGAACCGCATCAGAAATCTGGTCTGCAATTTTATCTGGATGACCTTCTGATACTGACTCAGAAGTAAACAGGTGCTTAGCCATGTTAGCTCCACTATATCTGGTTTAAAACTGGGGAATGATAAACTCTCCAGCGCAAATTAATACTAATTTTTGTAGGTGTATCTACATCTAGACGTCTATTCTAAATTTGATTGCTCGAATTACAAGCTCTTTTTTGGTTTTTGTTATAACCAAACGTTTGCCTGATTTATTGATAATTTTAAGAACTTCGAACGATTTGGCGCGAAAGGTGCAATATTTGTGAGGTTTTGGACTGGAAAACGTTTGCACACCCAACAGGGCTTTGAGAGAATTATGACCTACTTTTCGTTTCGCTTAATGTACTCAGGAGCAGACATGTCGTCTCGTAAACATCTTGCCAATGCAATTCGTGCTCTAAGCATGGATGGTGTTCAACAAGCTAACTCAGGCCACCCAGGCGCACCAATGGGTATGGCTGATATCGCTGAAGTTCTTTGGCGCTCTCACCTAAACCATAACCCTTCAAACCCAGAGTGGGCCGACCGCGATCGCTTTGTGCTGTCAAACGGTCATGGGTCAAT
The DNA here is from genome assembly GCF_015163535.1 of Vibrio sp. OPT46. Lineage (NCBI taxonomy): Bacteria > Pseudomonadati > Pseudomonadota > Gammaproteobacteria > Vibrionales > Vibrionaceae > Vibrio > Vibrio sp. OPT46. The sequence continues at coordinate 28,766 of NZ_JADDYG010000005.1, forward strand.
GCTTATTTACTCTCTACTGCACTTAAGCGGTTACGAGCTATCTATTGACGATCTGAAAAACTTCCGTCAATTGCACTCAAAAACCCCAGGTCACCCAGAGTACGGCTACGCGCCTGGTATCGAGACAACAACGGGTCCTCTAGGTCAAGGCATAACTAACGCTGTTGGTATGGCGATCGCAGAGAAAGCACTAGCGGCACAGTTCAACAAAGAAGGTCACGATATCGTTGACCACTTTACGTATGTGTTCATGGGTGACGGCTGTCTAATGGAAGGCATCTCGCATGAAGCATGCTCTCTTGCTGGGACGTTAGGTCTAGGCAAACTGATCGCGTTCTGGGATGACAACGGCATTTCTATCGACGGTCACGTTGAAGGCTGGTTCTCTGACGATACACCTAAGCGTTTTGAAGCGTACGGCTGGCATGTAATCCCAGCAGTCGATGGTCACGACTCAGACGCGATCAACGCAGCAATTGAAGCAGCAAAAGCGGACCCACGTCCTACGCTTATCTGTACCAAAACAATTATCGGTTTCGGTTCTCCTAACAAGTCTGGTTCGCACGACTGTCACGGTGCACCACTAGGTCACGATGAAATCCAAGCGGCTCGCGAATACCTAGGTTGGGAGTACGGCCCATTTGAGATCCCGGCAGATGTTTACGCTGAGTGGGATGCAAAAGAAGCGGGCGCCGCGAAAGAAGCAGCTTGGAATGAAAAATTCGAAGCATACGCTGCAGCTTACCCTGCTGAAGCGGCAGAGCTTAAACGTCGTCTAAACGGCGAACTTCCTGCACAGTGGGAAGAAAAAGCGAACCAAATCATTGCCGATCTTCAAGCAAACCCAGCGAACATTGCATCACGTAAAGCATCGCAAAATGCACTAGAAGCGTTTGGTCAAATGCTTCCTGAGTTTATGGGTGGTTCTGCTGACCTAGCGCCTTCTAACCTGACCATGTGGTCTGGTTCTAAGTCTCTAGAAACGGAGGACTTCTCTGGCAACTACATCCACTACGGTGTACGCGAATTCGGTATGACTGCTATCATCAACGGTATCGCATTGCACGGTGGTTTCGTTCCTTACGGCGCAACATTCCTAATGTTCATGGAATACGCTCGTAACGCAATGCGTATGGCTGCGCTGATGAAAATTCAGAACATCCAAGTTTACACGCATGATTCGATCGGTCTTGGCGAAGATGGCCCAACTCACCAACCTGTTGAGCAAATGGCGTCTCTACGTGTAACTCCAAACATGAGCACATGGCGCCCATGTGACCAAGTTGAGTCTGCAGTTGCATGGAAACTAGCGATTGAACGTAAAGATGCACCAACTGCACTTATCTTCTCTCGTCAAAACCTAGCGCAACAAGAGCGTACTGCTGAACAAGTCGCAGACATCGCGAAAGGTGCTTACATCCTGAAAGATAGCGAAGGTAAGCCTGAGCTAATCCTTATCGCAACAGGTTCTGAGGTTGAGCTTGCAGTGAAAGCCGCTGAGCAACTAACTTCAGAAGGCAAGAAAGTACGCGTTGTTTCAATGCCATCAACAGATGCATTCGACAAACAAGACGCTGCTTACCGTGAATCTGTACTGCCATCAGACGTAACGGCACGTATCGCTATTGAAGCGGGCATTGCGGATTTCTGGTACAAGTACGTAGGCTTCGACGGTCGCATCATCGGTATGACAACATTCGGTGAATCTGCACCTGCTGGTCAGCTATTCGAGATGTTTGGCTTCACGACTGAAAACGTAGTGAACACAGCAAAAGAATTGCTAGCGTAATTGCAGGACCGTCTAAACAGTCGAACGTAAACGACGATTGTTAAACGCTAAAGTTAGAAAGGCCATCATTATGATGGCCTTTTTATTTTTGTCAGGTTTTCCAACCTTGTGGAATGCTTTGGTGAATGCAGTCTAAAAGTACGGATAAGCGCAGTGGTGGTCGTCCTGCTGGTGTATAGCAGTTAATGGAAATAGGCTCAGAAAGCCAACCTTCTAAGCAAGGTGTGATTCGCCCTGGGTGATGTTTCTCATAGCCGCATGCTGTCCAAGTCGGCAGCAGTCCAATACCATGACCATTCGCGATACTGTCTATTTGCATTGCTATGTTGTCGCTGTATAAGCGACTAACAAAGGGTTCTAAAAAGAACTCACCGTGTTGAGGGTGTGCTAGCATCAATCCATTTTCTTGCACTGAACCAAAATCGATCCATGGATGTGCTTCAAGTTCTTTGGGGTGCGGTATAGGCCCATGTTGTTTTAGATAATTTGGAGAGGCAAAAGGCGTATAGCGAAATACCCCCAGCACTTCTTTTCGCCAGTCTAGCTCTTTACGTTCACCGAGCCAGATGAACAAATCTGGGTCATGATGCGCCTCAGAAAAGTCACTGGTAAGTTGAACTCTAACATCGGGATTATCAGCAAGAAAACGATTGAGTACGCCGCCGAGCCAGCTTCTAACTAAGGCAGTGTGACAAACAATATGCAGTGGCCCTGAAACTTGGTTCGTTAAACCTTGAAGTGCATCATAACTCTCTTCACTTAACTCAAGAATCTGGCGGCTGTAGTGGGCAAAGATTTCTCCAGCTCTTGTCAGAACTAATCGATTACCTTGTCTGGCGGTTAGAGCCTGACCGAAGTCTTCTTCTAATTGTGCCAAGCGACGACTTAGCGTTGATTTTGGCTGATTAAGGGCTTTAGCAGCGGCTGTCAAACTTTTATGCTGATTGAGCGCATCAAAGGCTCTAATTGATGCTAAGTCGTGCATATTTCTTTTACTCCTTACTGCGTTATGTACGAGTTCCATAAATGGAAAGAACCGTTCCATAACTCTCACTATGCATCTCATTCTATTTGTGAATAATTCACTTTCGAAAATAATAATCATTATCAATTATGGAGATGTAGATGTCTACTCTTAGACTGCCAGTTATTACCGCAACTGGTATTTTAGCCTTCGTCAGTGTCCCTCATGTTTTTGCCAATGATGCAGTTTCTAAAATGGAAACAGTGGTTGTAACTGCATCAAGTTATGAGCAATCTCAAGCGGACGCGCCTGCAAGTATTAGTGTGATTTCACGTGAGGAGTTGGACTCTCGTTATTACCGCGATGTGACTGATGCACTAAAAAGTGTGCCAGGTGTCGTCGTGACAGGTGGTGGTGATACCACCGACATTAGTATCCGTGGTATGGGTTCTAAATACACTTTGATACTGGTCGACGGTAAACGTCAAAGCACGCGTGAAACTCGTCCAAATAGTGACGGTCCTGGTATCGAACAAGGTTGGTTACCTCCTCTTCAAGCGATTGAGCGAATCGAAGTTATTCGTGGCCCAATGTCGACGCTTTACGGTTCTGATGCGATTGGTGGTGTGATTAACGTCATCACACGAAAAGATGCGCTAGAGTGGACGGGTAATGTTCAACTGGGCACGGTAATACAAGAGAATAGCCGCTCAGGTGGAGAGCAGAGCGCGAATTTTTTCGTTAATGGTCCGTTGGCTGAAAATTTATCTCTCCAAGTATATGGTCAGTACACAACCAGAGAAGAAGATGACATCGAATACGGTTATGAAGATAAAGATATGCAGAGTATCTCTTCAAAGCTGACTTACCAGATTAATGAGCGCCACTCGGTGCAATTAGAAGGTGGCACCTCGGCACAAAGTCGTCGTGGTAATGTGGGCCTTTCAGTGCCGACCACTGGGTGTCGTGGTGGGTGTGAAGATTCACTGAATGAATATCGTCGTAATTACGTAACGGTAAGCCACAACGGTGATTGGGATTCGGTGGGAATTTCAGATACTTACTTACAGCGAGAAGAGAGCGAGAACAAATCTCGTGAGATGACGATCACCAACACCACGTTCAAATCGAGCTTGGTGACTGGTATTGGAAACCATACGTTGACGACGGGTGTGGACGCTACTCATGCAGAGCTTGAGGATTTCACCTCCAACAAAGCGTCATCGAAGACTGAAACATCGAATACGCAGTGGGCTGTTTTCATTGAAGATGAATGGAGAATTGCTGATCCGTTTAGCGTTACGCTTGGCGGCCGTCTAGATCATGACGAAAACTATGGCGCGCACTTTAGTCCGCGTGTCTATGGTGTATGGCGAGTTGACCCGTCTTGGACTGTGAAAGGCGGTGTGGCAACAGGTTTCCGTTCTCCGCAATTACGTGAAATTACTCCTGGTTGGGCGCAAGTCAGTGGCGGCGGTAATATCTACGGTAACCCAGACCTTGACCCTGAAACGTCGCTAAACAAAGAAATCAGTGTCTTGTATCAAGGTGACTCTGGTTTAGATGTCTCTTTGACTGCGTTCCATAATGAGTTCAAAGACAAGATCACACGTGTTGTTTGTCCAGATACCATCTGTACAGATGGACCAAACCAATGGGGTGCAGATCCAACGTACCGCATTAACGTGGACGAAGCGGTCACACAAGGTATTGAAGCGACCTTAGCATCGCCATTAACGGAAACCATTTACCTCAGCTCGAGCTACACATTTACCGACTCAGAGCAAAAAACAGGTGAATACAAAGGCATGCCGCTGCAGCAGTTACCAAAGCATCTGTTTAATGTGGATGTGACTTGGCAAACGACAACAGATCTAGAGAGCTGGGCGAAAGTCACGTACCGAGGTAAAGAAATGGATCCGGTTACTGGCCCATCAAGAAACAGTATCGTAGAGCCAGCTTATACCTTTGTGGACGCCGGTGTGACATACCAGTTAACCGACAATACTCGTATTAAAGGCGCTATCTATAACTTGCTGGACGAGGAAATCAGTTACGAAGAATACGGATATATTGAAGATGGTCGTCGCTACTGGTTAGGTTTAGACGTCGCATTTTAATTATCTATCGTTGTAATAAGGTCGAGCATAGTCTCGACCTTTTTTTAATCCTGCTTTACTTTGATTCAACAGGTGCGTTTGTCAGCCTGATCAGGTAGTATCTGTGACACGAAATTTTTGGTAGGGCGAAGGATAAATGCTAAAGGTTGCGATCAATGGATTTGGACGTATAGGTCGTAATGTTCTGCGAGCGGTGTATGAAAGCGGAAAACACCAGCAGATCAAGGTTGTGGCGGTAAACGAACTAGCACAGCCAGAGGCGATGGCACACCTACTGCAATATGACACCAGTCATGGTCGCTTTGGTAAAAAAATTTCCCATGACCAAGAACATTTGCATGTTCATCATGACAGCGGTGAATATGATTCCATTCGCATTCTCCATCTCTCCGAAATCGAATTACTTCCTTGGCGTGATTTAGAAGTTGATATCGTCTTGGATTGCACTGGCGTATTTGGTTCGCAAGCGGATGGGCAAGCGCATCTAGAAGCAGGCGCGAAGAAAGTACTGTTTTCGCACCCGGGCGCAAACGACCTAGATAATACGATTATCTATGGCGTGAACCACGAAACTCTGAAAGACGAGCACCGTGTTGTCTCCAATGGCTCTTGCACCACCAACTGTATCGTTCCCATCATTAAAGTACTAGACGAAGCCTTCGGCATAGAGTCTGGCACCATTACCACAATTCATTCGTCCATGAACGATCAACAAGTAATTGATGCGTATCATAACGACTTACGCCGTACCCGTGCTGCAAGCCAATCTATTATTCCGGTGGACACTAAGTTGCATAAGGGGATTGAAAGGATCTTCCCGAAATTTTCCAACAAATTCGAAGCAATTTCTGTTCGTGTTCCAACGGTTAACGTCACTGCAATGGATTTAAGTGTCACAATTAGTACAAATGTGAAAGTTAATGACGTAAATCAAACCATTGTTAACGCATCTCAGTGTACATTACGTAACATTGTTGACTATACTGAATCGCCACTCGTTTCCATCGACTTTAACCACGACCCCCATAGTGCGATTGTGGATGGAAGCCAGACTAGAGTGAGTAACGGGCAACTCGTAAAAATGCTCGTTTGGTGCGACAACGAATGGGGCTTTGCTAACCGGATGCTGGATACTGCCTTAGCAATGCAAGCTTCTTCGCAAGTGGAACAGTAATGACGAAGAAGTGATGGAGAATTTTTATTTCTAGCCTTGAAATAAATCCATAATATCTCCATATCTATAACCAGTTTGAAGAATTAACAGGCTTGGCAGGGTTGCCGAGTTTTCAAAAACTTTAATTATTAAATATTTGAGAGGACACATCATGTCTGTAATCAAGATGACTGACCTGGATCTTGCAGGTAAACGTGTATTTATCCGTGCTGACCTAAACGTGCCAGTAAAAGACGGTAAAGTAACTTCGGATGCACGTATCATCGCATCTCTTCCAACTATTAAGCACTGCCTAGAAGCAGGCGCTAAAGTAATGGTTACGTCTCACCTAGGTCGCCCAACTGAAGGTGAATACGCTGAAGAGTTCTCTCTACAACCAGTTGTTAACTACCTAAACGACGCACTAGATTGCGAAGTGAAGCTAGCAAAAGACTACCTAGATGGCCTAGAGCTAAATGCGGGTGAACTTGTTGTTCTTGAAAACGTTCGCTTCAACAAAGGCGAAAAGAAAAACGACGAAGAGCTATCTAAGAAATACGCAGCACTATGTGACGTATTCGTAATGGACGCATTCGGTACGGCTCACCGTGCTCAAGCATCTACTCACGGCGTTGGTATGCACGCAGACGTAGCATGTGCTGGTCCTCTACTAGCGAACGAACTAGAAGCGCTAGGCAAAGCAATGGACAAGCCAGCTCGTCCAATGGTTGCTATCGTAGGTGGTTCAAAAGTTTCTACTAAGCTAACGGTTCTTGAGTCTCTATCTAAAATCGCTGACCAACTCGTTGTTGGTGGTGGTATTGCTAACACATTCATCGCAGCTGCTGGCCACAACGTTGGTAAGTCTCTATACGAAGCAGACCTAGTTGAAACAGCTAAGAAGCTAATGGACGAGTGTGCAATTCCAGTAGCAACTGACGTTGCATGTGCGAAAGCATTCGACGAGAACGCAGAAGCTGAAATTAAGCACGTTTCTGAAGTACAAGACGACGACATGATCTTCGACCTTGGTCCAGATTCAACAGCTGAACTAGCTGAAATCCTTAAAAACGCTAAGACTATCCTATGGAATGGTCCAGTAGGCGTATTCGAATTCAAGAACTTCGAAGCAGGTACTAAAGGTATCTCTGAAGCTATCGCAGCTTCTGAAGGCTTCTCTGTTGCAGGCGGTGGTGACACGCTAGCAGCTATCGACAAGTTCGGTATCAAAGCGGATGTATCTTACATCTCTACTGGCGGCGGCGCTTTCCTTGAGTTCGTAGAAGGTAAAGTTCTTCCAGCAGTAGAAATGCTAGAAGCACGCGCTAAGTAATTAAAGCAAAGCGGGGGAGTGATTCTCCCGCTTTCTTGTTTGCTGCAACGTGTGAGGAACTCTGCTAGAATAGCCTCAGTTGTGAGCAAACGTTTGCAAGATTTTCAACTTAACAAGTTTTGTTTAAAAACGACAGATAAATAGGATTACATCCATGTCTAAGATCTTCGACTTCGTAAAACCAGGTGTTATCTCTGGCGATGACGTTCAGAAAGTATTTGAAGTTGCAAAAGAAAACAGCTTTGCACTTCCAGCAGTAAACTGTGTGGGTACTGACTCTGTAAACGCAGTACTTGAAGCAGCTGCAAAAGTTAAAGCTCCAGTTATCGTTCAGTTCTCTAACGGTGGCGCTGCTTTCTTTGCTGGTAAAGGTCTAAAACTTGAAGGTCAAGAAGCTCAAATCCTAGGTGCTGTTGCTGGTGCGAAATACGTTCACGCTGTAGCTGAAGCTTACGGTGTTCCAGTAATCCTACACACTGACCACGCAGCTAAGAAACTACTTCCTTGGATCGACGGTCTACTAGACGCTGGTGAAGAGTACTTCGCGCAAACTGGTAAGCCACTATTCTCTTCTCACATGATCGACCTTTCTGAAGAGTCTCTAGAAGAGAACATCGAAATTTCTGCTAAGTACCTAGAGCGCATGGCTAAAATGAACATGACTCTAGAAATCGAACTAGGTTGTACTGGTGGTGAAGAAGACGGCGTTGACAACTCTGATATGGATGCGTCTGAGCTATACACTTCTCCAGAAGACGTTGCATACGCATACGAGAAACTAAGCGCAATCAGCCACCGTTTCACTATCGCAGCATCTTTCGGTAACGTACACGGCGTATACAAGCCAGGTAACGTTGTACTAACTCCAACTATCCTACGTGATTCTCAAGCGCACGTTTCTGAGAAATTCGGTCTTCCAGCGAACTCTCTAAACTTCGTATTCCACGGTGGTTCAGGTTCTTCTCTAGAAGAAATCCGTGAATCTATCGGCTACGGTGTAATCAAAATGAACATCGATACTGATACACAGTGGGCTACTTGGGATGGTATCCGTAAGTTCGAAGCTGAAAACCACGATTACCTACAAGGTCAGATCGGTAACCCAACTGGTGAAGATGCACCAAACAAGAAGTACTACGATCCACGCGTATGGCTACGTGCAGGCCAAGCTTCAATGGTTACTCGTCTAGAGCAAGCATTTGCTGACCTTAACGCAGTTGACGTACTATAATCGTTACTGATTAAGTTACTTAAAAACCCGCTCTTTGAGCGGGTTTTTTTATGTCTATCACTTTCTTCCCCGCTGCTTTCTCCCGATATTTTTATGCGTTAGGTTGTATTTGCTAGTGAGATATCTCACCTTTAACGTTTTTTTAAAGAAAACATGGGAATATCAGTCTTAAGAGTGGCGAAATCAGAGTGCATTGCGTAACCTGTAACAAGTCAGTGTCAGAAAGCTCTGATAA
>NZ_JADDYG010000005.1:37600-38008 GCF_015163535.1 Vibrio sp. OPT46
TATATCTATCATTTTCTTCCCCTCTGCTTTCTCCCGATATTTTTATGCGTTAGGTTGTATTTGCTAGTGAGATATCTCACCTTTAACGTTTTTTTTAAAGAAAACATGGGAATATCAGTCTTAAGAGTGGCGAAATCAGAGTGCATTGCGTAACCTGTAACAAGTCAGTGTCAGAAAGCTCTGATAAAGTCTTGTTTTGCATATCTTTGCGAAACTCTGACTTTGAAAAAAGTCAGAGTTGGGATATTGTGCCAAAAATCTGACACTGTTCAGTGGAGCAATAGGGATGTTGTTTTAGAAAAGAGCCTTTAAAAAACAAGGTTCATAAATTAACGGCAATTGGATTTATATCTCTTTATTTTTGAGGATAAGAATTATGGCAGGTGAATCGGTGGGTATCGATACCAC
>NZ_JADDYG010000005.1:38018-42253 GCF_015163535.1 Vibrio sp. OPT46
ACAAGGTTCATAAATTAACGGCAATTGGATTTATATCTCTTTATTTTTGAGGATAAGAATTATGGCAGGTGAATCGGTGGGTATCGATACCACTTTAACGGATGGTCTAACTCAGGCTGAAACTTGGCTGACAAACAATTCAGATCTACTGGTTCAGTACGGTGTGAACATTATCTCTGCGGTGCTTATTCTGTTTATCGGTAATCTTATCGTTAAGGCAGTCGCTGGTAGTGTTTCTAAAGTACTAGAAAAGAAAAACATGGATAAGGCCGTCGTTGAATTTATTCACGGTCTTGTTCGTTACTTGCTATTTGTAATCGTGCTAATCGCGGCTCTTGGTCGATTAGGAGTTCAAACCGCTTCTGTTGTTGCTGTGATTGGTGCGGCAGGTCTTGCTGTTGGTCTTGCACTACAAGGTTCACTATCAAACTTTGCAGCAGGCGTACTTATTGTTGCGTTCCGTCCATTCAAATCAGGCGACTACGTAGAAATCGGTGGTGTAGCGGGTAGTGTTGAAGCAATTCAAATCTTCCAAACAGTTCTAAAAACACCAGACAACAAAATGGTTGTTGTGCCTAACTCTTCAGTTATCGGCGGTGCCATTACTAACTACTCTCGCCATGCGACACGACGTGTCGACCTAGTGATTGGTGTTTCATACAAAGCAGACCTTAAACTAACGAAGAAAGTGATTCGTGAGACGCTAGAGAAAGATCCACGTATCTTGAAAGACCCAGATATCACAATTGGTGTACTTACGTTAGCAGACTCTTCAGTTAACTTTGTGGTTCGTCCATGGGTGAAAACTGCAGATTACTGGGGCGTATACTTTGATGCAATGCAAGGTATTAAAGAAGCATTGGATGAAAATGGTATCGAGATTCCATTCCCACAAATGGATGTTCACCTGAACAAAGTCGACGCTTAATCAAAAGCAGTCGATATTCAAAAGCGAGGCCAATAGGCCTCGCTTTTTTATACTTCGTAAAGGGTGTGATGACCAGCAAGTAAGAGGCGTTTTAGATGTTTACCTGCAAATCCAAATGTGAACTCAGGTAAGCCAGGCGTATAGAGCAACTCTTGATGTTGATAGAGATTGGTATCAACAATGATAGTGATGTATTCCGGTAAGCCTATTGGGCAAACCGCGCCGGGTACGCAACCTAACACTTCGACCATTTCATCGTCATTACAAATAGAGGGACGTTTACCTGTAATCGCTTTAATCTGCTTGGCATCGAGGCGCGAGTCCTTATCTGTCAGATAAACTGCGTAACCTTGTCCTTTGAGTGTTAAAAAGAGGCTTTTGGTATGCGTACCCGTCCAACCAAGCTCTCTCGCAATGCGTATATCTGTCTCAAAGTCTAAGGTGGCTTCGTGCTGCCATTCCCGAAAAGGAATAGAGAGCGCGTTGAATCGCTCTCTATTGTTGTTATAAATACGTTTTAGTGACTCCATGTCTCTGCTGCCTTACTACCTTATGATTACCAATACTTATCAATAAGCTCACTCGCTAAGATATACGCTATTGTGAACATCATCATTGCGATTGCAATGTCGATGGTTTTTTTCACTTTTGGTTTAGAGAGTGTTGGACCTAGTTTGGCGGCTCCTATCGATAAAGTGTAGAACCAAACAAAGGAAGCCATAATCGTACCTAGTGCAAAAGCAATGCGATCATGGCCTTCAAATTGTCCACCGATCGAACCTAGAATAACGACTGTATCTAAATATAAGTGCGGATTAAGCACAGTGACGGCTAACGCACCTAGAATAACCGTTCGACGACCTCGAGCTACGATCTCCCCTTTTGATTCCGATTCACTCTCTGGCTTAAAAGCACTTTTTAATGAGAGCAGTCCATAGAAGCTCAAGAAAGCAATACCACCAAGTGTCACCGACGTCAGTAAGATTTCATTTTGAGACAGAATTGCACCACCACCAAAAATACCTAGAGAGATGAAAATCATATCTAGCACGCTACAAATAGTGGCGGTTGTTAGGTGGTGGTTACGCTTTATGCCTTGATTCAAAACATACGCATTTTGCGCGCCGATCGGAATGATCATTGATGCTCCTAAACCAAAACCTTGCAATAGAACCCACAAGCTCACACTTCACCTCACTTCAAAATAACAAATACATTTACAGAAAAGGGAAAGATAAAGCGTTTATCTAAATAAGTATAATTAATGATTTTAATCTTACATTAGATAGACTAATTTAACGGGAGGCGTTTGATCAAGAGTGAGAGGAAAGGTATGCGAGGGTTAGATTACAAATGGATTGAGGCATTAGACGCTATAGTTTATCAGGGTAGCTTTGAGCGTGCTGCCGAGCATTTATTTGTTTCTCAATCCGCCATTTCTCAACGTATCAAGCAGTTAGAGAAGTTTCTCGCGCAGCCTGTTTTAATTCGAAGCCAGCCACCTAAGCCAACGCTAATTGGTAAAAAATTGTTGGGTCTTTATCGGCGAGTACGCTTGCTAGAGCATGAAATTCTCCCCGAATTAAAAAATGATACCAGTACGCGACCTGTGCAACTCTCTTTAGCGACTAATGCAGATAGCCTTGCAACATGGCTACTGCCAGCGCTGCAAAATGTTATGAAGCAGCGTCAAGTTGAACTAAAACTGACTATCTATGGTGAATACCGCTCTATTGAAAAACTCAAAAGTGGCGAAGTGACAGGAGCGATCAGCTTGGAGTCCCAGCCAATCCCCGGATGCAGAGCAGACTATTTAGGTCGCATCGATTATGTTTGTGTCGCGAGCCCAGAGTTCTATCAGCGTTATTTTTCTAAAGGCGTAAATAATCAGACATTGGCAAAAGCACCGGCCGTTTCATATGACCAATATGATGATCTACATAAAACATTTCTTACCGAGCATTTTAACGTCAATCCTGACAGCGTTATTCATCACAACATCAGTAGTTCTGAAGCGTTTCTAAAAGTGGCGTTAGCTGGTGTTGCTTATTGCTTGATCCCCCGCTTGCAAATTACCGACGAATTAGACAGAGGTGTGTTGGTTGATGTGACTCCAGGTTTTTTAATGTCCCATCGGATTTATTGGCACCACTGGCAGTTAGAAACTGGGGTATTACAAGAAATCTCACACGCGATAGTGGGGTATGCGCAGCAGCATCTACCTCAATAAGTTTGTCAGAGCTGCATATCGTTAACTTAAGTGTGTTTTGTTTAAAAATTACGCCAATGTTACATAGTCAAAGTTGTGTTAGAAGTCACTATGGGTGCTTGGATAATCGGCGGAAGTTTCTATTATGAAACCACACGCTTTCTCAGCCATGATAGTGATGTTGGAATCTGAGATTAAGTACTTAATTTTGTATGGATGGATTTATTGAATGAAATTGTATTCATTTTTGCTGGCTTCAGCACTCAGCCTTACCAGTGCTTCAGTTTTGGCGAATACGCCAGAGTTTGCTCATGTTACGACAACGGGGTATGGCGAAGTGACGGCCACACCTGATATGGCTACGTTTTCTGTAAAAGTAGTCGATACGACAATGACGGCCGAACAAGCGAAATTGTCCGTAGATAAAACCGTTGAAGAGTTTCTAAAAAGCTTATCGGATGCCGGCTTGTCAAAAGACAATATTACTAGCTCGAATTTATACCTTGCTCCTCAGTACCATTACCCTAAATCAGGAAAAGCAGAACTTGTTGGGTATCGAGCATCTCGCAGTATTGATGTCACGGTGACGGATCTGAAAAACCTTAACCAATACCTAGATATGGCGTTAGAAGCGGGAATTAATCAGGTTGATAATATTCAACTTAAGGTAAGCAACCAAGCCGAGTATCAGCAAAAGGCACGAATGGCTGCGATTAAGGACGCAAGAGAAAAAGCAGGGTCATTAGCGACTGGTTTTGAGAAAAAGTTGGGCGATGTATGGCAGATCAATTACAGACAGATGCACGTTCAGCCTGTGTTAATGCGTTCAATGGCGATGGATAGTAAAGAAGGAGCGAATAGCTACCAAGATTCAACCATGATCATTCGCGATCAAGTCGATGTCATTTATAAGCTAAAGTAAGGCTTAGCAAACAGTAAAAAGCAAAAGGCAGGGAGTTACAACCCCTGCCTTTGTCATTTCTATTTCACAGTTTAATGCAGGATACGAGCACGGATTGTGCCTTCAATGTTTTTGAGCTTTGTTAGAGCTTCTTCTGCTCGTTCAGTTTCAACGTCGATCACTACGTAGCCTATTTC
>NZ_JADDYG010000005.1:42263-48550 GCF_015163535.1 Vibrio sp. OPT46
GTTTCTGTTTCACTGTTTAGTGAAGGATACGAGCACGGATTGTGCCTTCAATGTTTTTGAGCTTTGTTAGAGCTTCTTCTGCTCGTTCAGTTTCAACGTCGATCACTACGTAGCCTATTTCAGCGGCTGTTTGTAGGTACTGCGCGGCAATGTTAATGCCTTCTTCAGCAAAGATGGTGTTGATCTGAGTTAGAATACCAGGACGGTTCTTGTGGATATGAAGCAGACGAGAGCACTCTCCACTGTGTTCTGGCAATGACACTTCAGGGAAGTTTACGCTTGAAAGTGTCGAGCCGTTATCAGAGTACTTAGCCAGTTTGCCCGCCACTTCTAAGCCGATATTCTCTTGTGCTTCTTGCGTTGAACCACCAACGTGTGGAGTAAGGATGACGTTATCGAATTTTTGTAAAGGAGACTCGAACGGGTCAGCATTCGTTTTTGGTTCAGTTGGGAATACATCAATTGCAGCGCCAGCAAGGTGACCAGCTTCTAAGCTATGGCAAAGTGCAGGAATATCCACAACGGTGCCACGTGCCGCGTTGATAAAGATGGAACCTGGTTTCATTCGAGCAAATTCAGCTTCACCCATCATGTTTTTCGTTTCCGGTGTTTCGGGAACGTGCAAAGAAATCACATCACATTTGTTCAATAGTTCACTCATGGTATGTACTTGCGTCGCATTACCAAGGGACAGTTTGTTCTCAATATCGTAGTAGTAAACGCGCATACCTAAGTTTTCGGCAATAATACCAAGCTGCGTACCAATGTGACCGTATCCGATAATGCCAAGGCACTTACCACGAGCTTCGTAAGAGTTGTCTGCACTTTTCTTCCAAATACCGCGATGTGCAAGTGCATTCTTTTCAGGAATACCACGCACTAGTAAAAGGATTTGCCCAAGTACAAGCTCTGCCACGCTTCGAGTGTTAGAGAATGGTGCATTAAAGACAGGAATACCGCGTTTTGCTGCTGCATCTAGGTTTACTTGGTTAGTACCAATACAAAAACAGCCAATTGCAACCAGCTTGTTCGCCGCATTGATTACCTCTTCGGATAGGTTCGTACGGGAGCGGATACCAATGAAGTGCACGTCTTTTACTGCTTCAATTAGTTCTTCTTCCGGAAGGGAACCTTTATGGTATTCAATGTTGGTATAACCAGCTGCTTGAAGAACTTCAACTGAAGAAGGGTGGAGTCCCTCTAACAAGAGGATCTTAATCTTTTCTTTTTCCAGTGAAACTTTGGCCATTTTTTCTCGTCCTTAAAATGGAAAGGTGGGCTAATGTGGCGCACATTGGGCAAAACTATTAAAAAGGGGATAATTAACAGTTTTGTAGGAAGACAAACGTTTCCCTGTGCGTCTTCTGTTCAATAAAGTAACAAAAAAAAATTGCTTTGGGTAAGAAAATTACGGAATAAGAGATAATTTTATTATAGAAAGGAATAAAAAACGGTGCCTTGCAGCACCGTATGTAATGAAATAACAGAAAAGTGAACCAGATAGGTTCATTTTGGGCTGTTATTTATTCTTCAATTTTTGCACCTTCTGGTGTGCCAGTGATCACTACGTCTGCACCACGATGAGCGAAAAGACCCACAGTCACGACACCAGCGATGCCGTTTATTTTGTCTTCCATTTCTTTCGGGTTGGTAATTTGCATATTGTGCACATCCAGAATCACGTTGCCGTTGTCAGTCACAACGCCTTCACGGTAAGCTGGATCACCACCTAGTTTTACCAATTCACGAGCCACGTAAGAGCGTGCCATTGGGATTACTTCAACAGGCAATGGGAACTGGCCAAGTACGTCAACTGCTTTAGTGCCGTCAACGATACATACGAACTTATCAGAGATTGCTGCGACAATTTTCTCACGAGTCAGAGCCGCGCCGCCGCCTTTGATCATTTCACGTGCTGGGTTGATCTCATCTGCGCCATCAACATACACATCCAGCTTCATTACATCGTTACACTCGTATACTTCAATACCAAGCTCTTTAAGGCGCTCAGTTGAAGCGACAGAGCTAGACACTGCACCTTTAATATCATCTTTGATAGTGCCTAGTGCATCGATGAAGTGATTCACGGTAGAGCCAGTACCAACACCGACAATGCTGCCTTTCTCAACATATTTTAGTGCTGCCCAACCAGCCGCTTTTTTCATTTCATCTTGAGTCATGCCAATCTCCTGAATAGATGTTCGTTAACGTTTGCGGGCGTGATTATAGCGGCTTACTTGTCACTTTCCCATTGCCATATTTGGCTTGGGGTCACGATCTTAGGTAATGGAATATCCCAGCTTTCAATTGGTAAGCGTTCTACATGTTGGCAGTCATGAGCGATACCGACAGGTTTAGCACCCTCTCCAGTTATAAACCAACGTGACAGAGTACGATCGTAGTACCCTCCGCCCATGCCTAAGCGGTGTCCGATACTGTCGAACCCAACTAAAGGCGTGCAGATTAAATCAAGCTGGCGAACGGGTTTGAGGTGTCTGATATCGAGCTTGGGCTCTAAGATGCCGTACTTGTTGTAGACGAGCTGTTCATCACTTATATACTGAAGAAACAGTAACTGACCTTTAGAAAAGGGATGGATGACGGGCAGATAAACCGATTTTCCCTGTTGCCATAACCATTCAATGAGCGGTTTAGTATCAAGCTCACCGTCTGCAGAAAGGTAGATGGCAATATGTTGCGCCTGATCGATTTCAGGAAGTTGGGAAAATTGAGTAATAAGGTCGATTCCCGCTTGGTATTGCGTATCACTGCACAGAGCGTTGCGCTTTTCACGAATCAGTTTGCGGAAGTCTTGTCGAGAGAGGTCTGACATAGAGAGAATACCCCAGGGTGCCGTTGAGGATTGTGGCCCTTGAACCAGCTGGTTCAAGGCGGATCAGCAATGACAACCGTAGGCTTCTCGGTGCATGCCGAGCTTGCTCAATAGTTACCAAATACTAACCCTTAGGTATTGCTTATCGGCTCAGGGACTTAAATCCTGCTGACGCACACCCCAGGGTAAATTTTGTATTTACTGCTGTCCTTGCGTAACTTTGCTTAGTGCGTTCTCTAAAGACGCGGTGAGCTTTTCCATTCGCTCAGTAATTTCTTGCTGTTGACCATTGGATTCGTATGACTTGGTGTGCAACTCATAGCAAATATTCAATGCAGCAAAGGTCAGCAGTTGGATTTCATTGGTTACCTTAGTACGTTCGCTCATTTCTTTCAATCGGCGATCCAGATCTTTTGCCGCTGCAACAAGAGACTCTTCTTGTCCTGTCGGACAATTCACACGTGTAAGTTTGCCTAATATTTCAACGTCGATCGCTTGATTGCTCATGATGAATAAACTCTATATTCGCGCTATCTAAGGTGTTGCTTCATACAACTACCGAGGAGCAAACTATAGGAAAACCGCTATTAAGATTCAAGCATTTCCCATCACAGAAAGAGAAATGATGACGAGATCACACAGGAATTGGGCAAATTGAACAAATGCTGTCCAAAATTGAATTTGATAGCCGTTTCAGACCACTAACCTTGATGGTAGGATATACCAATACATTATTACGCAAGAATGAGCCAAGTTATGAGTGAAATCACCCTTCCTGAATACCAATCTATTGCTGCTGAACTGCAATCGGCAAGCCTGGCTGTGACACCGGCGGAGTTACATGGCTTATTTGTTGGCATGTTAAGTGGTGGATTGGCGATCAATGATCAAACTTGGCAGCCGATTCTTTTTGACTACACCAATGATGGGATGGGGTGGCCCTCGACAGCACTCACTTTTGCTCAGAGCATATTCAACGTTACTGTTAATGAGCTTACTGGCACATCAATGGAGCTGTCTTTACTATTGCCAGATGAGCCGGGCGAAGAAGGCTTATTCGCATTAGCCGACAGTGTGTCCGACTTTGTAAACCACTTTATTTCTGGGTTAGGTCTAGCAGGCGTTGCGCTTAATAAAGCATCTGATGACGCTAAAGAAGCACTGGCTGACCTAGAAGAGATTGCCAAATTAGGCATCGATGAAGATGACGATCTTGGTGAACAAGCGCAATTGCTAGAGCAAGTGATTGAGCACATCAAAGCTTGCGTACTAACGATTCATGCTGAATTTGGTGTTCGTCCTGAAAGCAGCGACAAAAAACCTACTATTCACTAATCGTAGACCGTCCAGAGGTTAGTATGAAGCAATATGATGTAGTCATTGCTGGTGGTGCCATGGCTGGTGCAACGTTAGCATTGGCGATTGACCATTTGTCTCAGGGAAAGCTCCGCATTGCCGTCGTTGAGCCTTTTAAAGCACAATCAGATATGCACCCTGGTTTTGACTCTCGCTCAATCGCATTGTCTTACGGTACTGTCAATCTGTTGCGTCAACTACAGCTCTGGACGTCAGTAGAACCGTTTGTCACACCCATTGAACATATCCACGTTTCTGACCGTTCTCATGCTGGGATGACGGAGATTACCAAGCAAGAGGTTGGGGTTGAAGCTCTAGGGTATGTTGTAGAATTAGCCGATGTTGGGCGTGTATATCAAGAATTATTAGACAGCAGCGAATCAATTACGCTGTTTTGTCCTGACTCCGTTACCGATATCGAGCGCGAGCAAAACTGTACCCATGTGACGTTGAAAAGTGGTGAGCAACTTGAAGCAAAACTGCTGGTGGCTGCAGATGGTGCTGTTTCGACCTGTTGTCAGAAAATTGGTCTAGAACTTTCTGAGCAAGATTTTGAACAAGTGGCTGTCATTGCCAATATTGTGACTCAAGAACCTCATCAAGGTAGAGCCTTTGAACGTTTTACTGAAAATGGCCCTGTTGCTTTATTGCCAATGAGTGACAATCGAATGTCCTTAGTTTGGTGTTTGCACCCTGAAGAAGCCCAAGCCGTTCTTGAGTTATCTGATCAAGCATTTCTCCAGCATTTACAGAACGATTTTGGTTGGCGTTTAGGCGCGATGAAAAAAGTGGGGCGTCGTGCAAGTTACCCATTGCTTCTTCGCCATCGAAAGCAAAATATTTCACATCGCTTTGCGATTGTTGGAAATGCGGCGCAAACGCTGCACCCGATAGCTGGACAAGGCTTTAATCTCGGTATTCGCGATGTAGTCTCACTAGCAGAAGAAATTGTGCACCAAAGTGAGGATGTGGGTCTTTATCAAGGCCTGATGCGCTTTAGTCAACGTAGAGAAGCAGATCGAAGCGAAACTATTTGGCTAACCAGTGCCTTGGTGCATGTTTTTTCAAATGATTTACCCGCGATGCGAATTGGCCGAAATACTGCCTTAGCAGCGATGGATAACCTTTCTATTTTTAAGCAGCCGCTACTACGCCATACACTTGGCTTGGTAAAACGATGAACGGCCGCACTGAATTAGGTAATAAAAAGCAATGATGCAAAGTGTAGATATCGCCATCATCGGCGGAGGGATGGTTGGGTTGGCACTTGCTGCCGCGTTCAAAGACAGTGATCTGCGTGTCGCCGTTATTGAAGGTAAAGTGCCAGATGATTCGTTGAAAGAATTGCCCGATGTTCGTGTGTCTGCGCTGAGCCGCTCTAGTGAGACGATTTTGCGTAAACTTGGTGCTTGGCAGGGCATAGAACAGCGCCGAGCTTCACCTTACCATGGCATGGAAGTATGGGAACAAGATAGCTTTGCCAGTATTGAATTTAATGCACAAAGTATGGCACAACCTGATTTAGGGCACATTGTTGAGAATCGTGTGATTCAACTTGCGCTGCTTGAACAAGTCCAAAAGCTCGATAACGTCACTATGTTTATGCCTGCACGTTGCGCGACTCTCGCGGTCGGTGAGCAAGAAAGCTGGCTGACGCTCGATAATGGCCAAGCCATGACCGCTAAATTAGTGGTCGGAGCCGATGGGGCGAATTCGTGGCTTCGCCATCAAATGGATATTCCATTAACGCATTGGGACTATGGTCATCATGCTTTGGTCGCGAATGTCAAAACTGCTATGCCACACAACAGCATTGCGCGCCAGATATTTACTCCTCACGGACCGTTGGCATTTTTGCCAATGTCGCAACCAAATATGTGCTCTATTGTTTGGTCCACGGAGCCAAATCGAGCAGAGCAGTTAGTGGCGATGAGTGAACATGATTTCAATAAAGCGTTGACGAGTGAGTTTGATGCTCGACTTGGTCTATGTGAAGTAGTGGGAGAGCGTGCTGCGTTTCCTTTGAAAATGCGCTATGCGCGAGATTTTGTCGTCGAGCGAGTCGCGCTGGTTGGTGATGCGGCCCATACCATTCACC
>NZ_JADDYG010000005.1:48608-49663 GCF_015163535.1 Vibrio sp. OPT46
CATTAGCGGGGCAGGGTGTGAATTTGGGTTTATTAGATGCGGCCAGTCTTGCTCAAGAGGTGTTAGCACTTTGGAAGCAGGGACAAGATATCGGTAGTAAACGCAACCTAAGAAGCTACGAGCGTTGGCGAAAAGCGGAAGCGGCAAAGATGATCGCTACTATGCAAGGGTTTCGAGATTTGTTCTCTGGCGAGAACCCAGCTAAGAAGCTCGTTCGTGGCATTGGCTTAAGTTTAGCGGGGCAACTGCCGGGAGCGAAAGATGAGATCATGAAGCGCGCGCTTGGTTTAAAGGGACACTTGCCGGATCTGGCGCGTCAGTAAGTGCAAAGCGAACTTCAAATACACAAAAGGCTGGTTAATCCAGCCTTTGTTTTATCAACATTTTGCTAAGCATATGCGCATCGGAGTTTCATTATTTCTTGATTGATCTCTTTGACCGCTCGGAAATGGCGTTGCTCTGCTTTCTCCGGCAGTATTAACTTACCGTTATCAAACTCGAATCTACCGACCCCGTAAATATAAATTCTTCCTTTAAAAAGACGACTTATATGTTTAGCAATCATACTTGGTGTATAGCGCTTAAACAGTCTCATATTTACTTTCCTTTTATCTAACCTAGCCTAGGTATTCTACGTTCTGGACGCGAAAATTATTGTGACAGCAATAGTATTAAATACAGATGTAGGGTGTTGCGTCAGAGAATTGTGTTGTCTTAGACAATTTGACAGTGTCATCTCTTAAATAGCGTGAGGATTACCCCAAAAATAACCTCTCTAAAGGAACCCTTACCCAATACACTCCTTTTTACGTGACGCATTAAGCAATAGTTTTGTTACAGAATTAAGAATAGAACGAAAACGGTTGTTTGCTAGTTGTTTCTATTAAGGTCGTGCCTCGCGCAACACACTTTACGTTCTAACGATTAGAGGAAATGAAAGAGAAAAAGTTCCACGTAAAAAAAAAGCCCGCTTCAGCGGGCGAATAGTCACAGATGCATTACACAAAAGTGGATAACTAACTGCATGAATGCTGTCACTCAGCTAGCTGACTCAC
>NZ_JADDYG010000005.1:49673-50138 GCF_015163535.1 Vibrio sp. OPT46
GCCAATACACTCCTTTTTACGTGACGCATTAAGCAATAGTTTTGTTACAGAATTAAGAATAGAACGAAAACGGTTGTTTGCTAGTTGTTTCTATTAAGGTCGTGCTTCGCGTAACACACTTTACGTTCTAACGATTAGAGGAAATGAAAGAGAAAAAGTTCCACGTAAAAAAAAGCCCGCTTCAGCGGGCGAATAGTCACAGATGCATTACACAAAAGTGGATAACTAACTGCATGAATGCTGTCACTCAGCTAGCTGACTCACTTTATATTGGTTAAGTGCTTGTTTGAAACTTAACCAACAAATTCAGCATATACGAGTTTTATCTTTGTGACTATTTATGTTTTATATGTGATTAAAAATTCTCATGTCTATTTTTGTAGATATGAGCGAGATCACGCAGTGATAGAAACACTACGTGTCATTACATTGTTTTTAGACGATTAACGACAGATCTCAGCTACG
>NZ_JADDYG010000005.1:50148-59225 GCF_015163535.1 Vibrio sp. OPT46
CGGTTAAGTGCTTGTTTGAAACTTAACCAACAAATTCAGCATATACGAGTTTTATTCCTGTGACTATTTATGTTTTATATGTGATTAAAAATTCTAATGTCTATTTTTGTAGATATGAGCGAGATCACGCAGTGATAGAAACACTACGTGTCATTACATTGTTTTTAGACGATTAACGACAGATCTCAGCTACGGTCGGCTGACACAATTGGATAAGATCTTGGATAGAAAGCGCCAGTCCAGCCATGCGATCGCCACTGCTGATCGTGACTTCCTGTTCTTCTAGTAAGCTAGGGTCGAACACGATTGGCATATGACGTTTTAGTAGCAGAGGAGTGACAGTACCAATTTTGTAACCAGTGATGGACTCAACATCGGCTTGATCAACACAAGTCATCCGGCGACATTTCAGTAACGAGCGCACTTTTTTGGGATCAACGCTACGATCACCTGGCGCACAGGCGAGTGCATATTGATTACCCATGTCTCGTAGCAAGATTGCTTTCACCATTTGAGAGGGGCGAATGCCGCGTTGGTGCGCGGCATCCTCAATGGTGGTTGCTGGTCTTTGATGCGGTAACAGACGAAACGGAATGTGTTGGTCTTTGAGAAATTGCATCAAAGGAGTATTGATTGTATTACTCATCATCAAGACTGTAAGGCAGTGATTCGATTGTCCATTCACATTCTGGTTGCGCAACCAAACGAAGACGAGTGTCCTCATCGAGATTATTAGGCAGCACGATCAGGCCAATCGCGTGATTGTCACTGAACTGGTAGTGATTTAATAAAGCACCTACTGAACGCCAGTTTTCACCTACGCTGCGTTCGAGCTCAATTGGTTCGTCACTGAATGGAGCAGAAGTTGCACCTTTTACGATATACATCGCACGTTTATTGGTACCGCGATACTTCGCTCGTGCTACCGTTTCTTGTCCCGTGTAGCAGCCCTTTGTGAAGCTTATGCCTCCTAAAGCTTGCACGTTAAGTGCTTGTGGAATGTGAGCATTCTGCGCGGATGCAGAGACAAATGGTAAACCTGCCTCAATATCGAAACGATTCCAAAGCTCATTTGTCGTAAAGACAGCGTCGGTAGTTTCAACGATTTGCTGTGCTTCTGGCGCACTTAATATCAGTAACCAGCGATCTTGTGCAACTTGCACTGCTGTGCCACCGTCAACTGGGCGAACGCTGCCAGTTGTCTTGCTCATTGTTGAAATGAATTCGTCGGCTTTGACGCCAGCAACACCTAAGATAACGTCATCAGAAGCTTCAATCGTTACTTTAGAGAAAATAGCGTATTTCTTTATTTCATTAAGTTCTACGTCAATCGCCGATTTTGGTTGGATCATGCCGTAGCCATCATGATGATGGAAAAGGCGGAACACGCTCCACACTTTTCCTTTCGCATCACAATGTGCGCCCAGTGTTGATTGGTCTTGTTCTAAAGAAACAACATCGCAGGTAACCTGACCTTGTAAGTATGATTTTTTATCATCACCGATCATGGTGATCATGCCGAAGTTATCCAGCAGTGAGATAGATAACTCTGGAAGTGCGTCTTGAGTTGAGAGAGGTAATGCTGAAAAACGAGTTTGCCATTCCATAATTACAATGCCTTTTGAAGATATTTTTCCGCTATGTTATACCCAAATAACCTTGAGATACTAGGGGAGCGATTTACGAATCAACATTTGTCTGCTTTCACTATCGTATTGTGACCCGCACACTAGTGACGTAGCACATCCCTTGTTACACTCCGCACTAACAACAAGACATCTATGAAGGAATAGTGAATGTACACTCCGGAAGAAAAAGCGCGTATTAAATGGGCTTGTCGTCGAGGCATGCTTGAGCTTGACGTAGTAATTATGCCGTTTTTTGAAGAGTGCTTTGATACTCTGAGTGAACAAGAGCAGCGTGACTTTGTTTCTTTACTTGAATGCGATGATCCTGATCTGTTTACTTGGGTAATGGGGCATGGCCGTAGCGAAAATTTAGGTCATGCAGCAATGGTTGATAAAATTGTCGCCCATAACCTCAGCAAAGTTCGTTAATTTTACTGCTTCTCCCTCTCTGACTGCCCGAGTCTTCAATGTTGTACTTTTCTTATTGATGACTTGGGCTGTTATCTTCTCTAGCATTCCGCTCGTATTATCGACTTATTTGTTATTACTGATTGTTAAGGCTCTCTCAAGCCAAGGCCTTGTTCAACCTACAAGTCATGGGCATTGGTATGTGCACTGCGATGGCTCGGTTAGGTTTGATGCCCTTGAGTATGGCGAATACTCGGAAGATATTGAGTCCGAAAAGGGTCATTTACAGCGAGTTGATACATCGGCATCACCATTCAAGATAACATTCCAATTGCAATCTGGCCGTAGTGTTACGATTTGGCGTGATAGCTGTGACGATGAGCAGTATCGTCAATTATCTTTGGTATTACGCCAATGGGAAATGAAACAGGGAGCTAATGCTCCCTAGTTTAATTTGTAAAGTTAAAGCTGTTTAGCTGGAACCAAAATCGTTGGTCCGCTGTTTTCCAGTTGGTTCGGATAGTCAAGCGTGTAGTGCAAACCTCGACTCTCTTTACGCTGCATCGCACAACGAACCATCAACTCTGCTACTTGTAAAAGGTTACGCAGTTCTAATAAGTTGTTCGACACTCGGAAATTGCTGTAGTACTCGTGTGTTTCTTGTTGCAACAGTTGGATACGGCGTAAGGCGCGCTCTAAACGCTTGTCAGTTCGCACAATGCCCATGTAGTCCCACATAAACAGACGAAGCTCGTGCCAGTTGTGCTGAATGATCACTTCTTCATCACTATTGGTTACTTTACTTTCATCCCAACATGGCACCTGTGAGGGTAGCTCAACGTTAGTGTGATGTTTTAGAATATCTTTTGCCGCAGACCAAGCATAAACCACGCATTCGAGAAGTGAGTTTGATGCCATGCGGTTAGCACCGTGCAGGCCGGTGTAGCTAACTTCACCAATCGCATACAAATTTTTCAGATCGGTGCAGCCATTTCTATCCACCATGACACCGCCACAAGTGTAGTGTGCAGCAGGTACGATTGGGATTGGCTCTTTAGTCATGTCAATGCCCAAGTCCATCAAACGTGAATAAATGGTTGGGAAGTGTTTCGTAATAAAGTCAGCAGGCTTATGGCTGATGTCGAGATACATACAGTCGGCACCTAAACGCTTCATTTCGAAGTCGATAGCACGAGCCACGACGTCACGCGGAGCAAGCTCTTTACGTTCATCGAAATCCGGCATAAAGCGAGAGCCATCTGGACGACGCAGGTAAGCACCTTCGCCACGCAACGCTTCAGTCAGCAAGAAGTTACGTGCTTCTGGGTGATATAAACACGTAGGGTGGAACTGGTTAAATTCCATATTCGCCACACGACACCCTGCACGCCAAGCAATCGCAATACCATCACCAGACGACACATCTGGGTTAGAGGTGTATTGATAAACCTTTGAAGCACCACCTGTAGCGAGAACCACAAATTTGGCTCGCACGGTTTCGACATGCTCTTCGTTGCGGTTCCAAATATAAGCACCGATAACTTTGTTTTTATCACCGCCAATTTTGTCTTCGGTGATTAAGTCCAGAGCATTGTGACGTTCGAGAACATGAATGTTTGGATGGTTATGAGCGTTATCTTGCAGGGAGGTTTGCATCGCCATACCTGTCGCATCTGCCGCGTGAAGAATACGACGACGGCTATGACCACCTTCACGAGTTAAGTGGTAGCGAGGTTCATCGTCAGAGTCATCTTCTTCACGATCAAATGGGACACCACCGTCAATCAACCACTGTACACACTCTTTTGAATGCTCAGCAATGAACCTTACGGTCTCCTCATCGCAAATACCATCCCCGGCGATTTGCGTGTCTTCAACGTGTGAATCAATGGTGTCTGACTCATCAAATACGGCAGCGATACCGCCTTGAGCATAGTAGGTTGCCCCTTCGCTGCGTGGTCCTTTACTCAGCACCATCACCTTACAGTGGTTAGCAACGCGCAAAGCCAACGACAAACCTGCCGCGCCACTCCCTACCACTAATACATCACACTCATGTTCACGATTTGTGTTCATATAACTTTTATAATCCCAAGCTAAGGTAACAAAGTTACCTTGTGTATTATTTGCACACCATGTGCATTCCATTATCGCGACATCTGTCGCTAAGGGCTAAGTTGGGAGACCTATCGACGTCCGTGTTACGGCGGTGACTGAGCCACTCTTCTTTTTCATGCAGAGCATGAGCATGCTTCCTAAGTTATAATTTGTAACGCGGTGTTCAGATAGCCATTAGCCATGCAAATGAAAAGTAATAGTTTGTCAATGCCATTGCTTTTCCATGCTCGACCCAGCACAATCTGGGACAGAGATCATTCATTATACCCATTTCCCTCCAAGATGCTCGCTTGTCAAACTTAGACTAAAGTCAGGCAGCGGTGGTCATTTGGGTACAGACATCACACTGTGAAAAAACAATGACAAAAAACTTGAGAAACCATGGAACTTTCTCATTCACGTTAGGGTCACAATAGTGCTCAAGTAAGCAGTGGTGTCAATACTACGTTTTGCATAATTAGTACCCATATCTGAGAAGAGTAGGGGCATAACAAATAGGAGTATCCGCTCGAATGAACGAGCAGCTGACCGATCAAGTATTGATTGAGCGAGTTCAGAATGGCGATAAGCAAGCATTCAACCTGTTGGTAACAAAGTACCAGAATAAGGTATGTAATCTTATTTCCAGATACGTTAGTAATCCTGGCGATGTACCAGATGTAGCACAAGAAGCGTTTATTAAAGCTTACCGAGCTATCCCTAGCTTTCGTGGGGAAAGTGCGTTTTATACGTGGCTGTATCGCATTGCAGTGAATACTGCGAAAAATCACATTGTTGCTCAAGGGCGTAGACCTCCAGCGACAGATGTCGATGCTGAAGATGCTGAATTTTACGAAACAGGTAGTGCACTTAAAGAAATATCGAACCCTGAGAACTTAACGTTGTCCAAAGAATTGCAACGGGTGGTGTTCAGTGCAATCGAAGCTTTACCTGAAGATTTAAAAACCGCAATGACATTACGAGAGCTCGATGGCTTGAGTTATGAAGAAATTGCAGAAGTGATGGATTGCCCGGTAGGAACGGTACGATCGCGTATCTTCCGTGCTCGTGAGGCGGTGGAAAAGAAAATCAGACCTCTTTTGCAACGCTAGTACAAGTAATAACTATGGTGAAAATAATGGCTGACAAAGAAAAACTTTCAGCTCTCATGGATGGAGAATTGGTCGATAAGGCTTTAATTCAAGAGTTAGAGCAAGACCAAGAGAGCCGTGATGCTTGGCAGAACTATCACCTGATTGGTGATGTGATGCGAGGCGAAGCGCCAGCAAAACCTGAGTGGAATATTGCTGAAAGCGTGGCGTTAGCGTTAGAAGATGAACCTGCACACCGTGCGTTTGATTCGCACAGTGCAAATGTTATCTCAATTGCGGATACGCCAAAAGAGTCGCAACCAGAACCGCAAAAAGCAAAACGTCAGTTGCCAGGTTGGTTGACGCAGTTTGGTCAAGTTGCTGTTGCTGCATGTGTATCGCTTGTTGTTATTTTAGGTGTACAGCAGTACGGTGGTAGCGATTCAATGTCGCCGCAAACAGATCAATTACCTGTATTGCAGACGGTTCCGTTTGCTGGCAGCGCAGAACCAGTGAGTTTGACTCGTGAGTCTGTAGAACGTTCTGTAGGCGAGGCAAATATGCAAGAGCAGCGCAAGCGTGTTCATGCTATGCTGCGAGACTACGAATTGCAGTTACGAATTAACAGTGATGCATCTCAACAAGATGCAAATCTGAATCCGGATATTGAATGAAAAAATTTCTGATCAGCGCTTGCGCTCTGTTCAGTATGATGTCTTCTCAAGCCTTTGCTGGTGATAAGCCAGCGGAGGCTTTATTGCATCAAATGAGCGAGGCGAGTAAGAATTTAAGTTACGAACTCTCTTATATCCTTATCAAAAAGAACAGCATTGAGCCGTTGCTGTATCGTCATGCCACGCATGGTGACGATCAATATGCTCATCTTGTCTACTTAAGTGGCCCAGTGCGTGAAGTGATTCGTCGCGGAACTGAAGTAAGTTATATCGAAACGGGTTTAGAACCGTTCACCATCGAGTCAGGTAAAATGGTCGCTCCGACTATGCCTATGCTCAACACCAATATCGATGAGCTAAACTTGTATTACGACTATGTAAAAGTGGGTAGAGCTCGTGAAGCTGGTGTGGCAACACAAGTGCTGCGTATTGTTCCTAAAGACGGTCTGCGCTATTCATACGTACTATGGATCGATGAAAAGAGTAAATTGCCGTTACGTGCCGACCTTGTGGACCGCGATGGTGAAATGCTTGAACAATATCGCACTATTTCTTACACGGTAAACCCAAAAATCGCAGAGTTAATGAGTGGCCTGCAAGATGTTCAATTACCTGCTGTTCTCACCATGCCAAAAGGCGATATTGGGACCAGTAATTGGCAGGTTGGTTGGATCCCTGAGGGTTTCGAGCCGAACGAGCTCAACCGCTATCGTATGGCCGTTACTAACCAAATGGTGGAGAGCCAGCTGTATTCTGATGGTCTGTTTAGCTTCTCTGTTTACGTAGCAAACAAGGATGAGCATTCGTTAAAAGGGCAGTTGGTTCGCCAAGGCAGAAGAACGCTACACAGTTTTGTGAGCGGTCAACATGAAATCTCTGTTGTAGGAGACATTCCACCGACCACAGCACAGCGTATAGCCCAATCTGTCACATTTAATGTAACAAAGAGTAAATAACAATGATGACCGCGTTGGCTACCGTGACAGACGTGCATCGTCGCGGCAAGCAATACGAAATTGATTTAAGTTGCGAACAGCAGACCAGTTGCAGTAGTTGCTCTTCACAGAAAAGCTGTGGAACGGGCGTTGTTACTAAAGCCATTGGTAACAAGAGTTTATCTTGGCACCTGCGCACGGATAAATCGGTGAAAATAGGTCAAGTCGTCGAGATTGGTTTTCCTGAGTCGAGCCTAATAAAATCAGCAATGGCGGTTTATTTACTGCCATTGTTTGGTTTGATTATCGGTGCGATGTTTGGTCACTTCCTATTAGCGCCGCTGACAGCCGGCGGGGAAGGCATCATCATATTGGCATCGGTATTGTTTGCCGCTGGTGGAATGTGGATCGCAAAACGTGTTTCTCGTCCGTTAGAAGATGAATCTAAGCGCCAAGTTACCCTCGTTCGGGTACTTGGAGAGCCAATCCAGTAAGTGCTGTCCCCCTCCACTAAAGGTTATTTGGGTATGTACTTTAAATTACGTGCGCCCGTTAACGAAATTCGGTAGAATCTGCCAACTTGATTGAAATGCCGTCAGTAGATGGCGTTTCTTACTGTCCCTATTTGTAAAGAGTTAGTCACCCTAAATCTATGAAGCACATTCGTAACTTTTCGATTATCGCCCACATCGACCATGGTAAGTCGACCCTATCAGACCGTCTAATCCAAGTTTGTGGCGGGTTAACCGATCGTGAAATGGCCGCACAGGTTCTGGATTCTATGGATCTTGAACGTGAGCGTGGCATCACCATCAAATCTCAGAGTGTGACGCTAAACTACACCGCTAAAGACGGTGAGACGTATCAGCTGAACTTCATCGATACTCCGGGGCACGTTGACTTTGCATATGAAGTATCACGTTCTCTAGCGGCTTGTGAAGGTGCGCTATTGGTTGTGGATGCGGGTCAAGGTGTTGAAGCTCAAACACTGGCTAACTGTTACACCGCGATCGAAATGGATCTAGAGGTTGTGCCAATCTTGAACAAGATTGACCTACCAGCAGCCGATCCTGAGCGTGTAGCGGAAGAAATTGAAGAAATCGTTGGTATCGATGCAATGGAAGCAACCCGCTGTTCTGCGAAGACAGGCATTGGTGTTGATGACGTTCTAGAGAACATTGTGTCAGCGATTCCAGCACCGGAAGGTGATCCAGATGCGCCACTACAAGCGCTGATCATTGACTCATGGTTTGATAACTACCTTGGCGTTGTTTCTCTAGTGCGTATTAAAAACGGCGAACTGAAGAAGAACGATAAGATCAAAGTGATGAGTACGGGCCAAGTTTGGGGTGTAGACCGCCTTGGTATCTTTACGCCAAAACAAGTAGATACCGATACCCTTCGTACTGGTGAAGTAGGTTGGGTTGTTTGTGGTATCAAAGACATTCTTGGTGCCCCTGTTGGTGATACGCTGACTCTAGCGAAGAATGGTTGTGATAAACCGCTACCTGGCTTTAAGAAAGTTAAACCTCAGGTTTACGCAGGTCTGTTCCCTGTATCTTCTGACGATTACGAAAACTTCCGTGACGCACTAGGCAAACTAAGCCTAAACGACGCATCGCTATTCTACGAGCCAGAAAACTCTGCGGCACTTGGCTTTGGTTTCCGTTGTGGTTTCCTTGGCATGCTGCATATGGAAATCATCCAAGAGCGTCTAGAGCGTGAATACGACTTGGATCTTATCACCACAGCACCAACGGTAGTTTACGAAGTTGAGAAGACGGATGGCGATCTGCTGTATGTTGATAGCCCAGCAAAACTACCAGCGATCAATGACATTGAAGAAATTCGTGAACCGATTGCGCGTTGTAACATCCTTGTGCCTTCAGAGTACCTAGGTAACGTAATCACACTGTGTGTTGAAAAGCGAGGCAGTCAAGTTGATATGGTTTACCACGGTAACCAAGTCGCTGTGACTTACGATATTCCAATGGCTGAAGTGGTACTGGATTTCTTCGATCGTCTGAAATCAACATCACGCGGTTACGCATCTTTGGATTACAACTTCCAGCGTTTTGAAGCTTCGAACATGGTACGTGTAGACGTTCTTCTTAACGGTGACACTGTTGATGCATTGGCGATGATCACACACAAAGATCAGTCTCAGACTCGCGGTCGTCAGTTGGTAGAGAAGATGAAAGAATTCATCCCTCGCCAAATGTTTGATATCGCAATCCAAGCGGC
>NZ_JADDYG010000005.1:59235-62332 GCF_015163535.1 Vibrio sp. OPT46
TACTGTTGATGCATTGGCGATGATTACACACAAAGATCAGTCTCAGACTCGCGGTCGTCAGTTGGTAGAGAAGATGAAAGAATTCATCCCTCGCCAAATGTTTGATATCGCAATCCAAGCGGCAATTGGTAACCACATTATCGCTCGTTCAACGGTAAAACAGTTGCGTAAGAACGTTATTGCGAAATGTTACGGCGGTGACGTAAGTCGTAAGAAGAAACTTCTGAAGAAACAGAAAGAAGGTAAGAAACGCATGAAGCAGATCGGTAACGTTGAGCTGCCTCAAGAAGCGTTCCTAGCCATCCTTCACGTAGGTAAAGACTAAAGTTGAACTTTGTCTCACACTTGTCGGTCTTAAGACGTTAGATATTAAAATAAGTGAAAGGGTTTCGGCTCTTTCACTTTCGTATTTTTAGATAAGGGAATTTAATGGCGAATACATTCTCACTGATGTTGGTTATTGCGACTTTGGTAACTGGCGTGGTTTGGCTATTGGAAAAGCTGGTTTTCGCGAAAAAGCGTCAGGAAAAACTGGCTGAGATTCAAGCTCAGACGTCTAATGGTTTGGATGCAGTGACCTTGCAAAAAGTTGAGCGTCAGCCTTGGTGGGTTGAAAATAGCGTCTCTATTTTCCCTGTGATCGCGTTCGTTTTAGTATTACGTTCTTTTATCTACGAACCATTTCAAATCCCATCAGGCTCAATGATGCCTACCTTGCTGGTTGGCGATTTCATTTTAGTTGAGAAGTACGCGTACGGTCTAAAAGACCCAGTATGGCGTACTCAGCTAGTGGAAACTGGTAAGCCTGAGCGTGGTGATATCGTGGTATTCAAATACCCACCACAACCAAGCGTGGACTACATTAAGCGTGTAGTTGGTTTACCTGGTGATATCGTGCGTTATTCAAGTGATAAGCAGCTTTGCGTGCAAAGCCAAGGCGAATCGGCATGTAAGCCAGTTAAACTGAGCAATGTTGAAGAAAGTCAGTTTAGCTCGAACGGTATTCCAATGATCCAACTGGATGAAAAATTGGGTAACGTTGAGCACAATATTTTGGTTAATCCTCTTGTGCGTAACCGCGTGGAGCAATATTTCCCACGCAGCGGCACGACAGAGTGGGTTGTACCACAAGGTCAGTATTTTGTGATGGGTGATAACCGTGACAACAGTGCTGACAGCCGTTACTGGGGCTTTGTTCCAGAAGCAAACTTAGTCGGTAAAGCTGTCGCGATCTGGATCAGCTTCGAGTTTGATCGTGGCGCAGATAGTGTTCTACCTTCATGGATTCCAACTGGTGTGCGTTTTAACCGCATCGGTGGCATTCACTAACCATTCAAATATCGAGAGAGTATGAATTCTCCAATTGATAAACTAGAGAGAAAGCTCGGCTACCAGTTTCAAGATGCCGGGCTTATCAATTTGGCGCTGACGCACCGCAGCGCCAACAGTAAGCACAATGAACGTCTTGAGTTTCTGGGCGATTCAATTTTAAGTTTTGTCATCGCTGATGATCTGTACCATCGTTTCCCAAAAGTGAACGAAGGTGACATGAGCCGCATGCGTGCTACTTTGGTTCGCGGACATACATTGGCGGAACTGGGTCGTGAATTCGATCTAGGAGATTATTTAAAATTAGGTCCAGGTGAATTGAAGAGTGGCGGTTTTCGCCGAGACTCTATTTTAGCCGATGCGGTTGAAGCCATTATTGGCGCAATTTACCTAGACAGTGATCTTGAAGTTGTGCGAGGCATTGTACTGAGTTGGTATCAGTCACGCCTTGAAGCCATCAAACCAGGCGTTTCACAGAAAGATCCGAAAACTCGCCTACAAGAGTTCCTACAAGGCAGAAGAAAACCGCTGCCTGTCTACACAGTGACTAATATTAAAGGTGAAGCGCACAACCAAGAGTTCACGGTTGAGTGCGAAGTAGCAGGTGTGGATAAGCCTGTAATCGGTAAAGGCACCAGCCGCCGCAAGGCAGAACAAGCGGCTGCTGAAACAGCACTTGAGCAATTGACAAATGGCTGATAACGAATTCGATATCGATGCGTTTTTCGCATCACAAGGTGAGCCAAGCTCGCCAGAAAACCAACACTGTGGCTTTATTGCTATTGTTGGTCGTCCAAACGTAGGTAAGTCGACACTTTTGAACAAGATTTTGGGTCAGAAGATTTCGATCACCTCTCGTAAGCCGCAAACGACACGCCACCGTATTATGGGTGTGGATACGGACGGCGATTACCAAGCGATTTATGTCGACACGCCTGGACTTCACATTGAAGAAAAGCGTGCGATCAACCGTTTGATGAACCGTGCAGCTAACTCGTCATTGAGTGATGTAAACCTTGTGTTCTTCTTAGTCGATGGTACGCATTGGACTAAAGACGATGAGATGGTGCTGACCAAACTTCAAAAATCGAACTTCCCAGTTGTGCTTTGTGTAAACAAAGTCGACAACGTACAAGATCGTAACGACGTGATGCTACACATGGCGGAGATGTCTAAGAAGATGGACTTCGTGGATGTTGTGCCAATCTCTGCCAAGCAAGGTAAGAACATTGACGTACTGCGTAAGCACGTGCGTAATCACTTACCTAAAGCAACGCATCACTTCCCAGAAGAATACGTGACTGACCGTTCTCAGCGTTTTATGGCGTCTGAGATTGTGCGTGAAAAGCTGATGCGCTTTACTGGTGAAGAGCTGCCATACTCAGTAACGGTTGAGATTGAACGTTTTGATTACAACCCTGAAACCGACGGTTTCCACATCAATGCCTTGATTCTTGTTGAGCGTAATGGCCAGAAGAAAATGGTGATTGGCAAAGGCGGCGAGAAGATTAAAACCATTGGTCGCGAAGCGCGTTTAGATATGGAAGAATTGTTCGGTCGTAAGGTTTACCTAGAAACTTGGGTAAAAGTGAAATCTGGCTGGGCAGACGACGAACGAGCGTTGCGATCGTTGGGTTATATAGACGATTTATAATCTTGGCTGCGAAGGTGCTTCGCTCCAACATCGATGAAAAATCAGTATCGATTAAAATAAGGAGCCGCTTGGCTCCTTATTTTTTATTTCACACTTTTTAGGCACAATGACTTA
>NZ_JADDYG010000005.1:62411-87192 GCF_015163535.1 Vibrio sp. OPT46
GCTGTTTTGTATTGCACCGACGCCCTTACAGTGAATCGAGCTTAATCCTTGATGTATTTAGTGAGGAATATGGCCGAATGACTTTAATGGCCAAAGGCGCGCGCAGTAAGCGTTCGAACTTAAAAGGCGCATTGCAACCTTTTACCCCGCTATTACTTAAATGGTCGGGGAAAGGCTCAATGAAAACTTTGCGTCAAGCCGAGCCGATAAGTCTAGGTTTGCCGTTAACGGGCATTAATCTCTACTCAGCCATGTACGTCAATGAACTGATTGGCCGTATTTTGATGGCTGAAGTGCCGATGCCAGCACTATTTCATGATTATTTGCATGCTTTAACCGAGTTGGCGCACAACGAGAACCCTGAGCCTGCACTGCGTCGTTTTGAGTTAGCCTTGCTGTCTGCGATGGGGTATGGCGTGGATTTTTTGCATTGTGCAGGTACCGGCGAGCCCGTCGATCCAGAAATGACCTATCGTTACCGGGAACAGAAAGGGTTTATTGCTTCGGTTAGGCGCGATAACCTCACGTTTTTAGGGAATGAACTGATTGCTATCAGTGAGCGGCGGTTCGTCACTAAAGAGCAGCTAAAAGCGGCAAAACGCTTTACACGTATAGCCTTAAAGCCGTATCTTGGCGGCAAACCTTTAAAAAGTCGTGAATTTTTCATTCAGACCCCCAGAGCACGGAGTAACGGAAAATGAGCTCAATTTATTTAGGCGTCAATATCGACCATATTGCCACTCTACGTAATGCACGTGGTACAAAATACCCGGATCCTGTTCACGCTGCTGAAATTGCAGAGCGTGCAGGCGCGGACGGTATCACTATCCACTTACGTGAAGACCGTCGCCATATTTTGGATCGTGATGTACGTATTCTGCGTGAAACCATTCAAACGCGTATGAATCTAGAGATGGCAGTGACGGACGAAATGGTTGAGATTGCGCTGCAAACTAAACCAGAGTTTGTGTGTCTAGTGCCTGAAAAGCGTGAAGAACTGACGACGGAAGGTGGCTTAGATGTTGTAGGGCAGCTTGAAAAAATTAAAGCTGCGACGAAAAAGCTGACAGATGCCGGCATTAAAGTTTCGCTCTTTATTGATGCTGACCGTCAACAGATTGAAGCTGCGAAAAAGTGTGGCGCTCCGTTTATTGAGCTACATACTGGCCACTATGCAGATGCGACGACAGAAGACGAACAGCAAGCTGAACTGAAGAAGATTGCTGCTGGTGCGAGTTATGCACATGACCTAGGTATTATTGTTAATGCCGGGCATGGCCTGACTTATCACAATGTCGCACCAATTGCTGCATTACCAGAAATTTACGAACTCAACATTGGTCACTCAATCATTGGTCGCGCAGTATTTGATGGTTTAAATAAAGCGGTTGCTGACATGAAAGCACTGATGATTGAGGCTCGCCAGTCATAGGGCTATCTAGATGGCGATTATAGGGTTAGGGACCGACATTGCAGAAATTGAGCGTATTGAAAAAGCGTTAGCTCGTAGTGGTGAACCTTTTGCTCAGCGGATTCTTTCAGAAGAAGAAATGGCCAAATTCTCACAGCTTAAGCTGCAAGGTCGTTATCTTGCTAAGCGCTTTGCAGTTAAAGAAGCGGCCTCAAAAGCATTGGGAACAGGGATCGCAAAAGGGGTCACGTTTCACGACTTTTCCATCTCGAACGATGAGCTTGGAAAACCAGTGCTCGCATTGACGGGCACAGCCAAGCAAATAGCGGATGCGATGGGCGTTAACCACATTCACCTGTCCATTTCCGATGAGCGTCATT
Organism: Vibrio sp. OPT46; assembly: GCF_015163535.1. Lineage (NCBI taxonomy): Bacteria > Pseudomonadati > Pseudomonadota > Gammaproteobacteria > Vibrionales > Vibrionaceae > Vibrio > Vibrio sp. OPT46. Next base: position 64,203 of record NZ_JADDYG010000005.1, read on the forward strand.
ACGCTGTGGCGACGGTCATTTTTGAATCCTAGCTTGTAAGTCTTAAACAAAATACTAAAAAGCCAGAGCATTTGCTCTGGCTTTTGTTTCTCTTCAATAGATCACTGTTCAAGGTATAACTTTGCGGTTGTTGTTACTTTAATCATTTCATCTTGCAGCTCGAACATTTCAGGCTCAACTTCCTCAAGACTGACCCCTGAGCGCAGTGCTTGCTCAAGCGTCGCACAGAGTGACTTCAGTCTTGGAACGCCGCAATATGAACTACTGCCGTGCAGCTTATGGATGACATGAATTAGGTCATCACGGGAGATATCTTCTTGCTCCAGAGCTTGGTCAACGACTGCTTCTACTTCAGGGATGAACTCAATCAACATGCGCAGCATGTCTTTAGCGAGATCCTCTTTATTCGCGCTCTGTTTTAAGGCTGCTTGCCAATCAATAATCACATCCTGCTGAGGCGAAGAAACGGGTTGTGGTGCGCTTCCTTCAGGTTCATCAACGTATGAAGGGGCGACTTTGCCAATGCTCTCTGTACAAGCATTTGGGTTCCAGTGAACCAAAACCTGTTGCAGCACATGCTCTTCAATAGGTTTGGTCAAGTAGTCATCCATTCCTGCTGAGAGCAAGCGGTCTCGTTCCCCTGCCATGGCATGCGCCGTTACCGCAATCACTGGCGTGTCTTTATTTAACTCCAGCTCTTTAATGTGCTTACAAGCGGTCACCCCATCCATTTGTGGCATTTGGATATCCATAAAGATTAAATCGTACTTTTTCTCTGTCGCCAGGTTCACCGCTTGCTGGCCATTGCTACAGGCGGTGACGGTTTCTACTCGTTCGCGGAGCAGTGCAGAGATCAGCTTCAAGTTTGCAGGGTTGTCATCCACTGCTAGTACAGTCAGAGGTAAACGGTCCCCTTCGCTTGGCGTAATTGGAGCGCTTAATACAGGTGGCGATTCTACATGTTCGCTAATCAGGCTTTGTAGCAACTTACGGCGAGACAATGGCTTCGTCAGGCACTGGACGTGATGCTCTGTCATTATTTGGTCCGCAAGCGCCAATTCGGTACTCGGTGTCCCTAGGAGAACACTCGGAGCCATACGTTTCGCTTGTTCTATCCAAGGTGTAATAACTTCCGCATCGTGAGTCTGGTTGGCCGCTAAATTCAACAATACATAATCATATTGTTCTTCGTTGTTTGGTAGCGAAGAGCGGTAGGTTACTAAAATACCCTCCTGACTCAGAATCTGTTGGGTTACGGATGCGGCTTGCATGTTTGGTTCAATCAGCAGTAACTGCTTCCCAGTCAGAAGTTCCACTTCAATCAGTTCGCTCATTGGCATCTCGGTTGAGTGCAAGCGCACCGTAAACCAGAAGGTTGAACCTTGGTGTAGACGGCTGGTTAAACTGATTTCGCCGCCCATCTGGCTCACCAGTTTCTGAGTGATGACCAGACCAAGGCCAGTACCGCCGTAACGACGTGAAATACTTGCATCTGCTTGGCTAAAGGCTTGGAACAACTGCGCTTGCTGACGCTCAGAGATACCAATACCGGTATCACGCACCATGAATTGTAGTTCGACGGAGTCTCCTGATTGAGAGCGCATTTCTACGCTAACATCAATGTTGCCTCGCTCGGTAAACTTGATTGAGTTACCGACTAAGTTCGTCAAAATTTGCTGAATACGTAGTGGATCCCCAACTAAACCCGGTGGAATTTTAGGGTCCACTTTTAGGGTGATTTCTAACCCTTTCTCATGTGCACTTGTGGCTTGTAGGTTAATTACCTCTTCTAAACTTTCTCGGAAATCAAAAGGAATGTTTTCCAGCGCCAGCTTACCCGCTTCAAGTTTCGAGAAGTCGAGAATGTCATTGATGATATTCAGCAGGTTGTTCGCCGACTTCTCAATCGTCTGTAGGTAATCCGTTTGGCTGTTAGAAAGCTGCGTTTTAAGCATTTGACGAGTAAAGCCAATCACCCCATTGAGCGGAGTACGCAGCTCGTGCGACATGTTCGCCAAGAACTCTGACTTAACCCTGGCCGCTTCTTGCGCGCGTTTCTTCGCGATATCCAGCTCAACGTTCTGAATTTCTAGCTGCTCAAGCGTTTCACGTAAGTCGGACGTGGCTTGGTCTATACTGTGCTGCATCTCTACGTGATATTCTGATAACGATACCGCCATGGCGTTGATGCCATTTTTTAGCTGGTCTAACTCACCGTGCATTTTGCCTTCGATACGCACATCCAGATGACCGCGGCGAATGCGGTCAACGACATTCTTCATGTGGGTGATAGGTTGGGTCACATCGTGCATTAGACGTGAAGCAAACACACTTGCTAAGCCAAGACCGAGAACCAGAACTAAAAACGCAGAAAAGACTTCTTGATACTGTTGCAGCCTCAAGGAGGAGAGATCTAACTCGACGGCGATGTAACCAATCGCTTTTGTGCCTTGGCTTTCGTTCGACAACTCCGCTAAGTAGTGACCTTCTGACAAAATGGGGACACGCAATATCAGTGAGTTTTCGTAGATTTCCGAATTACCCAGTTGCGGGATCGGTTTATCTTTGGGAAACATCAAGGCTTCAAAATTAGGATGAAAGTTAGAGGTCACAAAGAGCTCATGATGTTCATCAAATACCGCGATACTACGAACCAGTTTGGAGTTTTTGCGGTGCGCGTAGCTGATCAAGCGACGTACCGCCTCTCGGCTTTCTGATAGTAGATGAGTTTCACTGGCAATCGCCAGCGGCTCAATAATGCTGTTACCAGTGGTGATAACTTGTTTCTCAAGGTCTTGGTAGCGGTTAAATGAGAAAAAGCCGCTCAGTAATAAACCAATAATGAGAGTGGGAGCGAGAGTTAGTGTAATTACACGTGCTCGTAAGCCATATCTGGTCATGTTATCTAATTACATCGGAGTCTGGATATGGGAAAATAACGCATTATTTCTCAAGCGCACGATAAAGCCTTGAGCAAAGAAGTGACGTCACCGAATAAACGGTAAGCATAATCAAGTCACTCGAATCACACAACGGCTGCAATCAAGAATAGTGAAGCCGAAGAGCAATTACACATAAATCAGGCATAGAGCATGGCACGCATCTTTCAACCGAAAAAGAAAACCCAACTCAATACTCGGCACCAAGCAGTGCAAGTAGAGCGTTTAGATCACCACGGCGCAGGCATTGCTTACCTCAAAAAGAAGCCATTGTTTATTGATGGAGCACTGCCGGGTGAGGAGGTGGTCACTCAATTGGTGGAAGAAAAGAGCAAATACGCTCGCGGTAAGTTGATTAAAATCCTTAAGCCGAGTGAAGCTCGTGTGGAGCCATTTTGCCCACATTATCATGAGTGCGGTGGCTGTGATTTGCAGCATCTAGATTATGGCCAACAATTGACGTACAAACAGCAAACGTTGCGTCAGCTAATGCGAAAATTTTCAGGCAGTGACATTGAACTAGATGCCCCGTTATTGGGATATTCGCAGGCCTACCGTCGCCGTGCGAGAGTGAGCTTGTTTGTTGATAAAAAAACACGTCAGCTACATTTTGGTTTCCGTAAAAAGCAGAGTAAGCAAATTGCGCAAGTGACCGATTGCCCAGTGCTGGCACCGGAACTGAATGTTTTGCTGCCAGAGATTTACTCAGCGCTAAAAGCGTTCAAAAAGCCTGAACAATTGGGTCATGTAGAGCTGGTACTTGGTGATAATGGGCCGTGTATTACGCTGCGCCACTTGAGCGCTCTGACAACGAGTGAAACTCAATCTCTAACGGAGTTGGCAAAACGTCATGGCGCATCGTTGTACTTAATGCCATCGACAGAACAATTAGACCTTATCGAAGGCGATATGCCTTTTTATCAAGAAGTTGGAGTGAAAATCCCTTTTGCACCAAATAACTTTATTCAAGTAAACCAAGGTGTAAACCAACAAATGGTCAAACAAGCGGTTGAGTGGTTAGACCCACAAAAGAGTGACCGAGTGTTAGATTTGTTCTGTGGTTTAGGCAACTTTAGTTTACCAGTTGCGAAATTAGCTAAGTACGTGGTTGGAGTAGAGGGTGTTGCAGAGATGGTAGAAAAAGCCACAAACAATGCATCTTTGAACCAAATCAATAACGCGCAATTTTATCACGCTAACCTTGAGCAAGATTTTGAAGGCCAAGCCTGGGCCGCAGAGCGGTTTGATAAAGTATTATTAGACCCAGCACGCGCGGGAGCGAGTGGGATCATCGATCAAGTTTCTGAGCTTGGCGCACAGCGTGTAGTTTATGTTTCTTGTAATCCTGCTACCCTTGCTAGGGATAGTCAAAGCTTGATAGAGCAAGGCTATAAATTAACGAAATTAGGTATGCTGGACATGTTCCCTCATACCAGTCATCTAGAATCGATGGCATTGTTTGAAAAGTCCTAACTTTAGGACTTTGACCCCTTATTTGTGGTGGGTGGTCATAAAGCCAGCGTGTACGCGCGGTAAAAAGAACTAACCTGGACGGTGTTAGTCAAACCACACGAATATAATAATTAGGATGATGAGATGGTTGCGGTAAGAAGCGCGCATTTAAACCAAGATGAACAGTTTGAACTCGAAAACTGGGTGGCTAGCCTAGGACAAGAGAAAAACACAGCCTCACGCTTAATCGAAGTATATCGAGATTGCCAGACAGTATTAGCTGATAACGAGCAAGCAGAACTGTTGTTGTGGCGTGGACGAGAAATGATCGAAATTTTGATCACCTTGTCTATGGATCAAGCCACTTTAGTGGCTGCTCAACTGTTTCCTTTGGTTTCAAGTGGTGCTTTTAACAGAGAAATTCTGGAAGAGAAATACAGCAAAGAAATCATAAAATTAATCGACGGCGTTGAAGAAATGGCTGCTATTGGCCAACTCAACGTCAACATGGAAGGCAGTGCAGCGTCATCTCAGGTAGATAACGTACGCCGCATGCTGCTTGCCATGGTGGATGACTTCCGCTGCGTGGTTATCAAGCTTGCGGAGCGAATTTGTAACCTTATTGAAGTTAAAAAAGCGCCTGATGAAGTTCGACGTGCGGCGGCAAAAGAGTGTGCCAACATCTATGCGCCGCTAGCAAACCGATTAGGCATCGGTCAGCTGAAATGGGAAATTGAAGATTACGCTTTCCGCTACCAACAACCGGAAACTTACAAACAAATTGCCAAACAGCTTTCTGAGCGACGCATCGTTCGTGAACAGTACATCAAAGACTTTGTTGAAGACCTCACGCACGAAATGGAAGTGTCGGGCATCAATGCCGAAGTGAGTGGTCGACCTAAGCACATCTACAGCATTTGGCGAAAAATGCAGAAGAAGAGTTTGGCATTCGATGAGCTGTTTGATGTTCGAGCAGTACGTATCATCGCAGACAAACTGCAAGACTGTTACGCGGCTTTGGGTGTAGTTCACACCAAATACAAGCACCTACCGAGCGAGTTTGATGACTACGTTGCTAACCCTAAACCAAACGGTTATCAATCGATCCATACAGTAATTCTAGGGCCAGAAGGCAAAACCATCGAGATCCAGATTCGTACCAAGCAAATGCATGAAGAGTCGGAACTGGGTGTTGCAGCGCACTGGAAATATAAAGAAGGGGCAAGCAGCCGAAGCGGTTATGATGAGAAGATCACGTGGCTGCGTAAGCTACTGGATTGGCAAGAAGAAATGTCTGACTCTGGCGAAATGCTCGATGAGTTACGTAGCCAAGTCTTTGATGACCGTGTTTATGCCTTTACACCACGTGGTGATGTTGTCGATTTGCCAATGGGGGCAACGCCGCTAGATTTTGCCTATCACATTCACTCCGAAGTGGGACACCGTTGTATCGGTGCCAAAGTCGGAGGTCGTATTGTGCCGTTCACGCATAAATTACATATGGGTGACCAAGTCGAGATTATCACTCAGAAAGAACCTAACCCATCACGTGACTGGTTAAACCCATCATTAGGCTTCGTTCATTCTGGTCGTGCGCGTGCCAAAATTAACGCCTGGTTCCGAAAACAAAGCCGTGAGAAGAACCTTGAAGCAGGTCGTGAAATCCTTGAGCATGAGTTAGCCAAAATTGGCGCAACGTTAAAAGATGCAGAGCATTACGCCCTCAAGCGGTTTAACGTCAAAACACCAGATGAATTGTATGTTGGTGTAGGTAGCGGTGATTTGCGTATCAACCAAATAATTAACCATATCAACGCGTTAGTTAACAAGCCAACGGCAGAGGAAGAAGATCAGCAAGCACTGGAAAAACTGCAAGAAGCTGAGCATAAATCACCCGCGCAAAGCCGACCGAAAAAAGACGCAGTTGTAGTAGAAGGCGTCGATAACCTAATGACACATCTAGCACGTTGCTGTCAGCCAATTCCAGGTGACGATATCTCTGGTTACATAACGCAAGGTCGTGGGATTTCAGTACACCGTAGTGACTGTGAACAGCTAGAAGAACTGCGCCATCATGCGCCAGAGCGCATCATCGATACAGTCTGGGGCAGCGGCTTTGTGGGGTCATACATCCTCACCGTGCGTGTTGAAGCGATGGAGCGAGGTGGTCTACTCAAAGACATTACGACACTGTTCGCCAACGAAAAGATCAAAGTGACCAGTATGAAGAACCGAGTCGACTACAGACGTCAACTTGCCATCATGGACTTTGACCTAGAAGTCACCAATATTGAGGTGCTTTCGCGGGTTTCGAAGCGTGTGGAACAGATCAAGGATGTCATGACGGTGAAACGCCTCGGCTAAAACTCTCGTCATAGTTATCGTTGTAGCGTTGTTGACTGCACGCACTCGCTCCATCACATGGTGAACCATGTGATGGAGTCTCGTTTGTTTGTCGCCTAGCTACAACTTCAACTATTTACAGAGTTACACTTGCGTCATATTTGGCTTTTTATCTGCGTTAGCTGCACTTATTCCGACGTGCCGGCTCAAGGGCATCACATAGTAGGCTATGCTCAGGAGTCGCGAAAATTTGTTGCCTTGTCAAAGTAACAATTACTTAGTGAAAGCTGCTGAGAAAATATAATGTAGAAGGTGAGTGGTTTTGGCTGCTCACCTTTTTCTTTAATAGAAAGGTTTAAAGGAACAAAAAATGAGTCATCCAATTGAACAGTTAGAACAAATCATGGCGAAGCTGCGTGACCCAGAAAACGGTTGCCCTTGGGACTTAAAACAAACCTTTGACACCATCGTTCCGCATACTATAGAAGAAACCTACGAAGTGGTGGACGCGATTCAAAATCGAGATTGGCCCAATATAAAAGAAGAGCTAGGGGATTTGTTGTTTCAGGTGATTTTTTACAGTCAGCTAGCGAAAGAGCAAGAGCTGTTTGACTTTTCGGATGTCGTTGAAACCGTGAACGAAAAACTGACTCGTCGCCACCCGCATGTTTTTTCAGATGTTGAGTTTGAATCTGACGAGGAAATTAACGCGAACTGGGAAGCGGAAAAAGCAAAAGAAAAAGCCCTAGTAGGCAAAGCGGAAGAAAGTATCCTAGACTCAATACCAAACTCTTTACCGGCACTTTCTCGTGCTACAAAAATTCAGAAAAAATGTGCAAAACTTGGGTTTGATTGGGATTCACTTGGCCCGGTTGTCGATAAAGTACGAGAAGAAATTGACGAAGTCATGGAAGAGGCACTGCAAGTTCAGCCCGATGAAGAGAAAGTTGAGTTGGAGCTCGGTGATTTGCTATTTGCGACTGTCAATTTGGCTCGCCACCTTGATAAAAACCCAGAAGTCGCGCTAGGAAAAGCAAACGTAAAGTTTGCGCGACGTTTTAAACAAGTTGAAGGCAAGGTCCAGCAGTCAGGCAAAGTACTTACAGATTGTTCTTTATCAGAACTTGACCATTTTTGGGATGAAGTAAAACAAGAAGAATCGAGGCAGAGGTAAACTGGCAGAATACATAATATAAGGTCAGCTTGTTTGGTTACACGAAAACGGACTTTGGTTTGTCTTTGCTCACTTTGATTTGAAGCAAAAAATAAAAAATTACGGTGTGATAGATTTCACGTTGTGGCGGTAAGGAGCTTCTGGTATATTTATCTCCCGTCCAGAAGCACTCCATTTCCCTCATTCAACCAATTTCAGGTTAAACATGACGACAAATTACATTTTTGTTACTGGCGGGGTTGTATCCTCTCTAGGTAAAGGTATTGCAGCAGCATCTCTTGCGGCTATTCTAGAAGCTCGTGGTCTTAAAGTGACTATGATGAAGCTTGACCCTTACATCAACGTTGACCCGGGCACAATGAGCCCTACTCAGCACGGTGAAGTGTTCGTTACAGAAGATGGCGCAGAGACTGACCTTGACCTTGGTCACTACGAGCGTTTCATCCGTACCAAGATGACCAAGCGTAACAACTTCACTGCAGGTCGTGTTTATGCCGACGTACTTCGTAAAGAACGTCGTGGTGACTACCTAGGCGCAACTATTCAAGTTATCCCTCATATCACTAACGCAATCAAAGATCGCGTTATTGCAGGTTCTGAAGGCCATGATGTGGCTATCGTTGAAGTTGGCGGTACTGTTGGTGATATCGAATCACTACCATTTATGGAAGCGATTCGTCAGCTAGCTGTTGAGCTAGGCCGTGAGCGCGCAATGTTCATGCACCTAACACTTGTTCCTTACCTAGCGGCAGCGGGCGAAGTGAAAACTAAGCCGACGCAACACTCTGTAAAAGAACTTCTATCTATCGGTATTCAGCCAGATATCCTAGTTTGCCGTAGCGATCGCGTTATTCCTGCGAATGAGCGTAAAAAAATCGCACTGTTCTGTAATGTTCCAGAAAAAGCAGTAATTTCAATGAAGGATGTAGACTCTATCTACAAGATCCCTCAGTTGATTAAATCTCAAGGGCTAGATGACCTTGTGTGTGCTCGCTTTGGTATTACTGCTCCTGAAGCAGACCTTTCTGAATGGGAACAGGTTATCTACGAAGAAGCAAATCCTACTGGTGAAGTAACCATCGGTATGGTTGGTAAATACATTGAATTACCAGATGCATACAAATCTGTGAACGAAGCGCTTAAACACGCTGGCTTGAAAAACCGTCTAAGCGTCACAATTAAGTATGTAGACTCACAAGATATCGAAACAAAAGGCGTTGAACTTCTAGAAGGTTTGGACGCGATCCTAGTACCAGGTGGCTTCGGCGATCGTGGTATTGAAGGCAAGATCCGTGCGGCTCAATATGCACGTGAAAATAACGTGCCTTACCTAGGTATTTGTTTGGGTATGCAAGTTGCACTAATCGAATACGCGCGTAACGTTGCGGGTATGGAAGGTGCACATTCAACAGAATTTAACAAAGAGACTAAGTACCCTGTGGTAGGTTTGATCACAGAGTGGGTAGACGAATCAGGTAGCGTAGAAGAGCGTACTGAAAAGTCTGACCTAGGCGGTACGATGCGTCTTGGTTCACAGTTGTGTCACCTAGAGAAAGGGACTAAAGCTCGTGAACTGTACGGTAGCGCGACGATCCATGAACGTCACCGTCACCGTTACGAAGTGAATAACGTGCTTCGTCCGCAAATCGAAAAAGCAGGCCTAAAAGTATCAGGTCTATCTGCGGACAAGAAGTTAGTGGAAATGATTGAGAACCCAGCTCACCCATGGTTTGTAGCGGCTCAGTTCCACCCAGAATTCACCTCGACTCCTCGCGATGGACATCCATTGTTTGCAGGTTTTGTTAAGGCTGCGGGCCAAAACGCACGCGGCGAATTCGAGAAGTAAAAGGATACGGGCGGCGGCGAAGGTTGTGCTGCTGCCCTTTAAGATTGACATTTATATTTGAAACGAGAGGAAACATTAATGTCTAAGATCGTTAAAGTTCTAGGTCGTGAAATCATCGACTCACGTGGTAACCCAACTGTAGAAGCTGAAGTACACCTAGAAGGCGGTTTCGTAGGTATGGCGGCAGCTCCATCTGGCGCATCTACTGGTTCTCGCGAAGCTCTTGAGCTACGTGACGGTGACAAAGCACGTTTCCTAGGTAAAGGTGTTCTTAAAGCAGTTGAAGCTGTAAACGGCCCAATCGCTGAAGCTCTAGTTGGCAAAGACGCTAAAGACCAAGCTGCAATCGACGCAGTAATGATCGAACTAGACGGCACTGAAAACAAATCTAAATTCGGTGCTAACGCTATCCTAGCTGTTTCTCTAGCAAACGCTAAAGCTGCTGCTGCTGCGAAAGGCATGCCTCTATACGAGCACATCGCTGAGCTAAACGGCACTGCAGGTCAGTTCTCTATGCCTCTACCAATGATGAACATCATCAACGGTGGCGAGCACGCAGACAACAACGTTGACATCCAAGAGTTCATGATCCAACCAGTTGGCGCTAAGACTCTTAAAGAAGGTCTACGTATCGGTGCAGAAGTATTCCACAACCTAGCTAAAGTTCTTAAGTCTAAAGGCTACAGCACTGCAGTTGGTGATGAAGGTGGTTTCGCTCCTAACCTTAAATCTAACGCTGAAGCTCTAGAAGTTATCGCAGAAGCTGTTGCAGCTGCTGGTTACGAACTAGGTAAAGACGTTACTCTAGCTATGGACTGTGCTGCATCTGAGTTCTTCGACAAAGAAGCTGGCATCTACAACATGAAAGGTGAAGGTAAAACTTTCACTTCTGAAGAGTTCAACCACTACCTAGCTGAGCTAGCTAACCAATTCCCAATCGTTTCTATCGAAGACGGTCTAGACGAGTCTGACTGGGATGGCTTCAAGCACCAAACAGAACTACTAGGTGACAAGCTTCAACTAGTAGGTGACGATCTATTCGTTACTAACACTAAGATCCTTGCTGAAGGTATCGAGAAAGGCGTAGCTAACTCTATCCTTATCAAGTTCAACCAAATCGGTTCTCTAACTGAGACTCTAGCTGCAATCAAGATGGCTAAAGACGCAGGTTACACAGCAGTAATCTCTCACCGTTCTGGCGAAACTGAAGATGCAACTATCGCTGACCTAGCGGTAGGTACAGCAGCAGGTCAAATCAAAACTGGTTCTATGAGCCGTTCTGACCGTGTTGCTAAGTACAACCAACTAATCCGTATCGAGGAAGCACTAGGTGATCGCGCTCCTTTCAACGGTCTTAAAGAAGTTAAAGGTCAAGCTTAATTCTTAATTGAATTAACCGCTTAACTTAAAGCTTTTGAAACACCCTGCTTTGGCGGGGTGTTTTTGTATCTGACATATGAGAACAGGCTTTGCTTTTTGATGTCTTTCGCTTACGTTCATTTGTGATTCCATAGAACGAGGAAGGAGAGAGTAGAGAAGTCTCTTTGTTTCATTTTGCTGCTTATTTCTTGTAAGGAGCGTGTGAGTCTCCCTTTCTCCCCTAGAGGCAACCTCGCATTTATGCTATATATGTCTCCTTATCTAATTCCTTCCGGTACAGAATGTTAGCAGCGATATGCGAATCTTTGTTATAGCCCTTACGCTACTGTTTGGCTTGCTTCAATACACTCTATGGTTTGGTAAAAACGGAGTGTCTGACTACTACACAGTAAAAGATGAAATTGAAGTTCAGCAACAAGTGAACAGCAAGCTACAAGCTCGCAACAATGAAATGTTCGCTGAGATTGATGACTTAAGGCAAGGTCTTGATGCGATTGAAGAACGTGCGCGTCATGAGCTCGGTTTAGTTAAAGATGGCGAGACTTTTTACCGCATTATAGGTGAGGAAAACCATTAAAATGTTGGATATGAACTCATCGCATATCGCAATTGTGCCAGCTGCTGGTGTAGGGAGCAGAATGAAGGCAGATCGCCCTAAGCAATATTTATTGATCGAAGGTAAAGCGGTACTGGAACATACCGTAGAGAAACTGCTTTCTCACCCAAATATTTCTAAGGTTGTCGTTGCCGTTACTGACGGCGACCCATATTACCCAGAATTGTCCATTGCTAAGCACCCAGATGTGATTCGTGTAGCTGGTGGTAAAGAAAGAGCAGACTCTGTGTTATCAGGGCTAAACTATGTCAATGAGCATCTGGAAAGCGAGTGGGTATTAGTCCACGACGCTGCGAGGCCATGTGTATTAACATCCGACATTGACCGTTTGATTGATGTTTGCTGCGCCCACTCAACGGGTGGCATTCTCGCATCTCCTGTGAGAGATACAATGAAGCGAGCAAACGCAGTACAAGATATCGATCATACGGTAGATAGAGAAGCATTGTGGCATGCACTTACTCCACAAATGTTTAAAACTCAGCAGCTTACTCAAGCACTGGCTGACGCATTAGAACAGGGTGTAACCATTACCGATGAAGCCTCGGCTTTGGAATGGTTAGGCGAGAAGCCAGCCTTAGTTCAAGGGAATGCGAACAATATAAAAATCACTCAGCCAGAAGATCTCGCGTTAGCCGAGTTTTATCTAAGCCGTGAGCGCGGCGAATAAAGAAAGGATAGAAAATGATTCGAATTGGTCATGGTTTCGATGTACATAAATTCGGTGGTGAAGGCCCAGTCATTATTGGTGGTGTAGCAATCCCTTATGAGCAAGGTTTGATTGCACACTCAGACGGCGATGTAGCGTTGCATGCGTTAACGGATGCTCTGCTGGGCGCGATTGCTGCCGGCGATATTGGTCGTCATTTCCCAGATACGGATGATAAATGGAAAGGCGCAAACAGTCGTGAATTACTGAAAGACGTTTACCGTCGAGTCAAAGAGCAAGGCTACCGTCTTGGCAATGCTGATGTAACCATCATGGCACAAGCGCCTAAAATGGCACCACACATTGACGCAATGTGTGCGGCAATTGCCGAAGACCTAGAAACCGACATTAGTAACATCAACGTAAAAGCGACGACGACAGAACGTCTCGGTTTTACTGGACGCAAAGAAGGCATTGCAACGGAAGCCGTTGTACTTCTGTTTAAGCAATAACTAGCAATTTGCTCCCCTAAGCTGTGATATCAGCGGAAACACATCATGTCAGACATTTTATCTTCATTGGCTTACCTAACGGGTAAGCCAGTTGCATCGGCAAAAATTAAAGCGCAGCCAGAGCATTTTCAGGTTCGCGAAGATTTAGGTTTTGCCTTTACGGGCGAAGGCGAGCACTTAATGGTTCGTATCCGTAAAAAGGGCGAGAACACCAGCTTCGTTGCTAACGAGTTAGCAAAAGCCTGTGGTGTTAAGTCGAAAGACGTTAGCTGGGCGGGTCTTAAAGACCGTCATGCGGTGACGGAACAGTGGTTAAGTGTCCATTTACCAAAAGGTGAAACGCCAGATTTTTCAGCGTTTTTGTCTCAATACCCAAGTATCGAAATCCTTGCAACAGATCGTCACAATAAAAAACTGCGTCCTGGTGACCTAGTAGGGAACGAGTTCGTGGTTACTTTGTCTGAAGTGACAGATATAGCGGATGTAGAGCAACGTCTTGAAAAAGTGAAACAAGTTGGCGTGCCAAACTACTTTGGTAGTCAGCGTTTTGGTAACGATGGTAACAACCTTGAAGAAGCACGTCGATGGGGACGCGAAAACGTTCGTACCCGCAATCAAAACAAGCGCAGCATGTATTTATCAGCGGCTCGTTCGTGGATTTTCAACCGCATCGTTTCAGCTCGTCTAGAGAATGGTGTGTTTGATAAGTTCATTGATGGTGACATTGCACAGACGAATTCTGGCACTCAGTTGATTGATGCAAACAACATCACTGATTTGCAAGTACAATTTGCACAAGGTGAAGCGGCAATTACCGCTGCGCTTGCTGGCGATAATGCACTGCCTACTCAAGCCGAGGCTCTGGCATTAGAGCAACCGTTTTTAGACGAAGAGCCTGACCTCATGGCGCTGATTCGTGGTAATCGCATGCGCCACGATCGTCGCGATATTGCGCTGAAGCCAAAAGATTTAGCTTGGACGGTTGAAGGTAACAACATTACGCTGACTTTCTCACTGGATGCGGGATCTTTTGCGACCTCTATTGTTCGTGAGTTAGTTAATGAGGTTGAAGTAGAAAGAGAATACTAATGGAACAGGATTCACGAAACCCGAAGCCCTTAAGGGTCTTAATCAGCAATGATGATGGTGTTCATGCTCAAGGGATTCATGCCCTCGCTGATGAGTTGAGAGATATCGCTGAAGTGACCATTGTCGCACCTGATCGAAATCGTTCAGGTGCTTCGAATTCACTCACATTAGAACAACCATTACGCGTGACTGAAATTGCCCCAAATATCTACTCAGTGCAAGGCACGCCCACGGATTGTGTGCATTTCGCGCTGAATGAGCTAATGAAAGATGATTTGCCTGATCTTGTTCTGTCAGGAATCAACCATGGCGCTAATTTGGGTGATGATGTTCTTTATTCTGGAACAGTAGCAGCCGCCATGGAAGGTCATTTCCTTGGCGTTCAGTCGGTGGCTTTTTCTCTAGTGGGTAAGCGACATTTCGAATCCGCCGCTAAAATTGCACGTCAAATTGTACAACAGCATTTAGCGTCGCCGATTCCAACGAATCGTCTACTGAACGTAAACGTGCCTGACTTACCATCAGAGAATTTAGGTGAAATTGAAGTTACGCGTTTAGGTGCACGTCATCACGCAGAGAATATGATCAAGCAGAAAGATCCGAGAGGCCATGACATTTATTGGTTAGGCCCACCAGGAAAGGAGCAAGATGCAGGAGAGGGCACGGACTTTTATGCAATTGAGCATGGCCGAGTTTCAATGACGCCTCTGCAAGTTGATCTCACCGCTCACGAGTCGCTGCGTGCTATGGATAGTTGGTTAAAGGAAGAGAAGTAATGAGTAACCCACATGCTGACAGGTTGATAGCGTTTCTTATCTCCAGTGGCATCAAAGACCAAAGAGTTCTGGATGCTATCCAACGCTTGCCACGAGAAAGCTTTGTTTCTCAAGCGATGATGCACCAAGCCTATGATAACAATGCGTTACCAATTGGTCAGGGACAAACTATTTCTCAGCCTTATATCGTTGCTCGTATGACCGAGTTGCTTGAGCTAGAGCCGGCGAGTCGTGTTCTGGAAATCGGAACGGGATCGGGTTATCAAACCGCGGTACTGGCGCAAATTGTTGATCATGTATACTCCGTTGAGCGAATTAAATCGTTGCAATGGGAAGCAAAGCGTCGCCTGAAGCAATTGGATATTTACAATGTTTCAACTAAGCATGCTGATGGGTGGCAGGGCTGGGAAGCGAGAGGTCCTTTCGATGCTATCATTGTTACCGCTGCCGCTGAAGTGATTCCCCAAGCTCTTCTCTCACAATTAAGAGATGGCGGCAAAATGGTCATTCCTGTTGGAGATACGGAGCAACAGTTATTAAAAATAGAGCGTAAGGGAGACGAATATCTCTCTACCGTTGTAGAAATGGTTCGGTTCGTACCTCTGGTTGCGGGTGATTTAGCTTAAGGGTTAGGGATAGGTGAATAAGTTACTACGTCATATTGGTATTAGCTTTGTGTTTGCTGCAGGACTAGTTGGTTGTGCAGCGCATTCCCCTGCACCTGTCTCTAGTCTAAAAAAAGACTATTCAAGCCTTGAAAGAGGGAGTTACAGAGGGAGTTATTATGAGGTAAAAAAAGGCGATACGCTTTACTTCATAGCTTATGTCACAGATAAAGATGTAAATGATCTTGTTCGTTACAATGAGTTAACTCAGCCTTACACTATCTACCCAGGACAGAGGCTAAAACTTTGGGCTCCGAAATATGTCGCCCCTAAATATGGTCAAAAAGTTGAACCCGTTGTGGCTCCTGTTGTTACGACACCCCCAGCTCCAGTGACGAAAACATCAACAGCCTCTAAACCTAAACCTTCGAGTAAAAACTCTAGTCAAAAACCTACAGAGACTAAGCCTAAAGTCGTACAAAAACAGCCTCCAAAGAAGGTTGAACAATCGAAAACAAAGGAGTATGTTGGTTCAAAAGATAACCAAAAAGTGAAGCAAAAAGCGCCAACTACCACAGAAAAGAGTGATAAAGTCTCAAAGTGGTTGTGGCCAACAAAAGGGAGAGTAATCAAGAACTTTTCGGCGGGAGAACAGGGAAATAAAGGTATCGACATCGCAGGACAGCGTGGTCAACCTATCGTTTCAACCGCAGCCGGCACAGTCGTTTATTCAGGCAATGCGCTACGAGGTTATGGCAACTTAATTATAGTAAAGCATAACGACAATTATTTAAGCGCATACGCACATAATGACAAACTGCTGGTCACAGAAGGACAAAGCGTAAAAAGCGGACAAAAAATCGCCACCATGGGTAGTTCAGGTGCAAAGTCGGTCAAACTACACTTTGAAATTCGCTATCAAGGTAAATCAGTGAATCCAAAACGCTATTTGCCTTAAAACTTTGAAAAACAACTTGCGACATCATTTAGCGACATATTGAGTTGTCATGTCTTGCTAACTCGCCAGGGGGAGGCGTTATGAGTATCAGCAACACAGTAACCAAAGTTGAAGAGTTTGCATTTGACAATGCGTCAGTGAAGACCATTGATAACGAACTCGAAAGATCATCATCCACAGAAAGCAAAGCGACTGCGCGTGAAGAATTTGACGCGAGCAGTAAAAGCTTAGATGCAACTCAGTTGTATTTGGGCGAAATTGGCTTCTCACCTTTACTTACTGCCGAAGAAGAAGTGCTTTACGCAAGACGCGCCCTACGTGGCGACGAAGCGGCACGCAAACGTATGATCGAAAGTAACCTACGTTTGGTTGTTAAGATTTCTCGTCGATACAGTAACCGTGGTCTAGCACTACTCGATCTGATTGAAGAAGGTAACCTCGGCTTGATCCGAGCGGTCGAAAAATTCGACCCAGAACGTGGTTTCCGTTTCTCTACTTACGCAACATGGTGGATCCGACAAACGATAGAGCGAGCGTTGATGAACCAAACTCGCACGATCCGTCTACCTATCCACGTAGTGAAAGAGCTGAACATTTATCTGCGTACTGCGCGTGAACTTTCTCAAAAGCTCGATCACGAACCGACCGCAGAAGAAATTGCTGCTCAATTAGATATTCCAGTCGAAGACGTAAGCAAAATGTTACGCCTTAATGAGCGTATTAGCTCTGTCGACACGCCAATCGGTGGTGACGGTGAGAAAGCGCTGCTGGATATTATTCCTGATGCAAACAACTCTGATCCAGAAGTTTCGACTCAAGATGACGACATCAAATCATCGTTGATTCATTGGTTAGAAGAGTTGAATCCGAAACAGAAAGAAGTGCTTGCACGTCGCTTCGGCCTACTAGGCTACGAGCCTTCGACGCTGGAAGAAGTTGGTCGAGAGATTGGTCTGACACGTGAGCGAGTACGTCAAATACAAGTGGAAGGTTTACGTCGTCTTCGTGAAGTCCTAATCAAACAAGGTTTGAATATGGAAAACTTGTTTAACGTAGAAGACGATTAAGTAATCCGTATTTCACTAGATACACAAAAGGCTATGGTTCCCCATAGCCTTTTTTCTTTTTTGCTCGTCGGTGTGAGTCTGTTTACAGCATCTTCTTCAAGCGATACAGCTCTTCAAGAGCTTGGCGTGGCGTTAAGTCGTCAGGATCAATACCTGACAGAGCTTGTTCGACCTCGCTAGGCTCTGGAATCAGGCTCAACTGGTTGGCCACATCTACTGCACTTGGACGCGGTGTGTCACTGTTTTGCCCCAGTTGCTCTAGCTGAGATAGCTTGTTACGCGCATTTTTGATGACCGTTTTTGGTACGCCAGCTAAGCCCGCAACAGCCAAGCCGTAAGACTTACTTGCCGCACCTTCTTGAACTGCGTGCATAAAGGCAATGCTGTCTCCATGTTCTACGGCATCCAAGTGAACGTTCGCTAAGCTTGGCAGTTGGTTCGGTAACTCTGTTAATTCGAAGTAGTGAGTTGCAAATAGGGTCATCGCACCAATTTGTGTTGCGAGCCATTCCGCACTTGCCCAAGCTAAAGACAGACCGTCGTAAGTACTAGTACCACGTCCGATTTCATCCATTAGCACCAAACTATTCTTAGTTGCGTTGTGAAGAATATTGGCTGTTTCGGTCATTTCTACCATGAAGGTCGAGCGGCCAGATGCAAGATCATCTGACGCACCAATACGAGTAAATATACGATCTAAAGAACCAATCTGTGCGGATTCTGCCGGTACATAAGAGCCGATATGTGCCATCAATGCAATCAGCGCAGTTTGACGCATGTAGGTTGATTTACCACCCATGTTTGGACCGGTGATGATCAACATCTTACGGGCTGGGTTAAGCTCAATTGGGTTCGCGATGAACGGCTCTGTTGTTACTTGTTCTACGACTGGATGACGACCAGCTTGAATGTGAATTCCTGCGTCTTTCACAAGCGTTGGGCGGCAGTAATCTAACGAATCTGCACGCTCTGCTAGGTTTTGTAATACATCCAGTTGAGACAGAGCAGAAGCTAGGTTTTGCAGCTTCTCAAGGTTTGGCATCAATAGATCAAACAGTTCTTCCCACAACTGTTTCTCAAGTGCTAACGCTTTAGATTTCGAGTTAAGTACTTTGTCTTCGTGTTCCTTAAGCTCTGGAATGATGTAGCGTTCAGCGTTTTTGAGTGTTTGGCGACGTACATAATGCGGTGGAACCAAATGGCTCTGGCCACGGCTTACTTGGATAAAGAAGCCATGAACGTTGTTATAGCCTACTTTAAGCGTATCGATACCGTGTCGTTCACGCTCATCTCGCTCAAGCTGCTCAAGATATTCTGTTGCACCATCTGCTAATTTTCGCCATTCATCGAGCTCCGCATTGTAGCCTTCAGCGATGACGCCACCATCACGAATAACAACCGGCGGATTTTCTTTAATCGCGCGCTCTAACAGGTCACATACTTCGTCAATCGGAGCTGCATACTTCGCCAATTTCGTTAGATACGGATGGGTCAAAGAAGCGGTGACAGATTCTAGCTCTGGTAGCTGTTGCATTGCATTGCGAAGTCTAGCCATATCGCGAGGGCGAGCAGAGCGTAATGCAAGGCGCGCTAAGATACGTTCAATATCACCAATTTGCTTTAACGTTGGTTGAAGATCGGCAAACAGAGCTTGTTCTTTAATCTCACCAATCGCATCAAGACGATTGTTTAACGTTTCAATGCAACGCATAGGCTGATGCAACCAACGCTTCAGCATTCGGCTGCCCATCGGAGTAGCACAATGGTCGAGTACTGCAGCGAGCGTGTTATCGGTTCCGCCTGCTAGATTTTGAGTAATTTCCAGATTACGTCGGGTAGCAGCATCAAGGATGACGGATTGATCCTGATGATCAAACGTTAAAGAGCGAATATGAGGTAAAGCCGTACGTTGAGTATCTTTTACGTACTGGATCAAACAACCAGCAGCACATAACCCTAAGGACGCATGTTCTACACCAAAACCAACCAGATCTTTTGTGCCAAATTGTTGATTGAGTTGTTGCTTAGCCGTATCAAGCTCAAATTCCCAGACTGGGCGACGACGGTTACCATTGCGGCTCGCCATTAAATGTACAGGTTCAAAATCTTCTGGGAACAGTAGCTCACGTGGTGCAGTGCGTTGAAGCTCGGCTGTCATCGCTTCTTCAGTTTCTGGTTCTGTCAGTTGGAAGCGACCAGAGGTGACATCCAGCGTCGCATAACCGAACTTACCGTTGTGATGGTAAATTGCTGCGATTAAGTTATCGACACGCTCAGAAAGCAGCGCTTCATCCGTCACAGTACCTGGTGTCACGATACGCACAACTTTACGTTCTACCGGGCCCTTGCTGGTGGCCGGATCGCCAATCTGTTCACAGATCGCCACAGACTCACCAAGCTGAACAAGTTTTGCCAGGTAGCCCTCTACGGCGTGAAATGGCACACCCGCCATTGGGATAGGTTCACCTGCAGACGCACCACGTTTGGTCAATGAAATATCAAGAAGCTGAGAAGCTCGCTTGGCATCATCGTAAAAGAGTTCGTAGAAATCGCCCATGCGGTAGAACAGCAAAATCTCTGGGTTCTCAGCCTTTAGCTTGAGGTATTGCTGCATCATCGGAGTGTGTTTTTGTTCAGCTTTCACAGGTAAGTTCTTTTGTTTATTTCCGTAGCGGCTTAGGATACGTGAATCCCTATCAAGTAAAAAGAGACAAAGGGCATTTTGGCTATGGAAAAAACAACAAAATTGAGTGCCGATTTAGGCGCATTATTGGCTAAACACGGGCATCTTTTAACGACCGCAGAATCATGCACAGGTGGTGGTGTTGCAACCGCCATTACTGACATTGCTGGTAGTTCAGCGTGGCTTGACCGTGCGTTTGTCACCTACAGTAATGAAGCGAAAATGGAGATGCTTGGTGTGCAAGCTTCAACGTTAGAAGCGCATGGTGCAGTGAGTGAGCCAGTTGTGATTGAAATGGTACAGGGTGCAATTAAAAACTCCAATGCGACCATCGGTGTGTCCATCAGTGGTATTGCAGGGCCGGGTGGTGGCAGTGAAGAGAAACCAGTCGGCATGGTCTGCTTTGCTTTTGCTGATAACCAAAGTTGGCAGCAAGTCGAAACCATGCATTTTACTGGTGACCGTGCAGAAGTTCGCAAAAAAGCGGTCGAGCATGCGCTGACTCAATTGTATCAACATCTACTCTAGAATTTCTTAAATTGTTTTAGCCCAGCATTGATAAGGGCTAGAGCAAATCACGACTTTAGGTCAGCCAAATTTTTTTCATACAGGTATGGACACTGTATGAATCAACAGTATAATAACTTTCATTGCTGAGCAGTTCTTCTGCTTAAGAAAAATGAATTACTATTCGTCGCCCAAAGAAGATGAATAAATCGGAGAAAGTAATGGACGAGAACAAACAGAAAGCGCTCGCCGCTGCGCTAGGTCAAATTGAAAAGCAATTCGGTAAAGGCTCTATCATGCGCCTTGGTGATAACCGCGCAATGGACGTAGAAACCATCTCAACGGGTTCTCTTTCTCTTGATATCGCTTTGGGTGCTGGTGGTCTACCAATGGGTCGTATCGTAGAAATCTACGGCCCAGAATCTTCAGGTAAAACAACATTAACGCTTGAGCTTATTGCTGCTGCGCAACGTGAAGGCAAAACTTGTGCGTTTATCGATGCAGAGCACGCTCTAGATCCTGTATACGCGAAGAAACTTGGCGTAGATATCGATGCATTGCTAGTTTCTCAGCCAGACACAGGTGAGCAAGCGCTAGAGATCTGTGACGCACTTGCACGTTCTGGTGCTATCGATGTTATGGTTGTCGACTCTGTTGCAGCGCTAACACCGAAAGCAGAAATCGAAGGCGAAATGGGCGATAGCCACATGGGTCTGCAAGCACGTATGCTTTCTCAAGCAATGCGTAAGCTAACGGGTAACCTAAAGCAGTCTAACTGTATGTGTATCTTCATCAACCAAATCCGTATGAAGATTGGTGTGATGTTTGGTAACCCAGAAACAACAACAGGTGGTAACGCACTTAAGTTCTACGCTTCTGTTCGTCTAGATATCCGTCGTACTGGCGCAATCAAAGAAGGTGACGAAGTCGTAGGTAACGAAACGCGCATCAAAGTTGTTAAGAATAAGATTGCAGCACCATTTAAAGAAGCAAACACACAAATCATGTACGGCCAAGGCTTTAACCGCGAAGGTGAACTTGTCGATCTAGGTGTGAAGCACAAGTTAGTTGAAAAAGCCGGTGCTTGGTATAGCTACAATGGCGATAAGATTGGTCAAGGTAAAGCGAATGCGTGTAACTACCTGCGTGAGCATCCTGAAGTGGCTAAAACTATCGATACAAAACTGCGTGAAATGTTGCTAGCGCCAGCACTTGCGGAAGCGCCTGAAGCTGGTGAAGCGCCAGAGCAAGCTGAAGAGTTTTAATCTCTCATAGATTAATAAATGACAAAGCCCTGCAATGCGGGGCTTTGTTGTATCTATTGAAATCAAAAATCGAATTATCACAAAGGCCATTGAGAGCCTGTACAGCAAAAATACTTTTAGGATCATCATGTACCAAAAACGCCAGGCGCCGACATTATCGAGCAAAGAGGCTGCTATCCAATTGCTTAGCCGTCGCGATCATGGTCAGTATGAGCTTTACCAAAAATTATCGATGAAGGGCTATGAAGAATCAGACATCGACATCGCAATTAATTTTTGCCTAGACCATAACTATTTAGATGATTTGCGTTACGCGAAGAGTCAAATTAGACAGCATGTATACAAAGGACATGGAGAGCGTCGAATTCGTCAAGAGTTAAACCAGAAGCGTGTTGCGGAGTCGGTGATTGAGCAAGCTATGGCTGAAGAGCCGCAAGATTGGTTTGAACTGGCTAAACAGGCGGCAGAAAAGAAATTCAAAGGTATTAAAGCCAAAGACCAAAAAGAGTACGCAAAACAAGTTCGTTTTCTGCAATATCGTGGCTACAGTTTTGACCAAATCAGCTACGCGCTGAGCTTTGAGGACGAAGATTAACGGTCAGTCGTCCGCACTGATTTTTGTTTTGCTTCAAATTTTTTCTCCTACTCCCTCTTTTCCTCAAGAAAACTAGTCTCAGCTGTTTGCATGATCTACAATACGGCAAAATTCTAACTCGACTATTTTCAGGAAGAGCTGCATGTACATGAGCACTGATGAGGTTCGTAACGCGTTCCTCAAGTTCTTTGAGAGCAAAGGACACCAAATCGTAGAAAGTTCATCGTTAGTTCCACATAACGACCCAACCCTGCTGTTCACAAACGCAGGTATGAACCAATTTAAAGATTGTTTCTTAGGCTTAGAAAAACGAGCCTACACTCGAGCGACTACGGCTCAGCGTTGCGTACGTGCTGGTGGTAAACATAACGACCTAGAAAATGTTGGCTTTACTGCTCGTCACCACACATTCTTTGAAATGTTAGGCAACTTCAGCTTTGGCGATTACTTCAAAGAAGATGCGATCTCCTTTGCTTGGGAATTCCTAACCGAAGTTCTTAAACTGCCAGCGGATCGTTTATTGGTAACTGTTTA
>NZ_JADDYG010000005.1:87202-91425 GCF_015163535.1 Vibrio sp. OPT46
CAAACATAACGACCTAGAAAATGTTGGCTTTACTGCTCGTCATCACACATTCTTTGAAATGTTAGGCAACTTCAGTTTTGGCGATTACTTCAAAGAAGATGCGATCTCCTTTGCTTGGGAATTCCTAACCGAAGTTCTTAAACTGCCAGCGGATCGTTTATTGGTAACTGTTTACGAAACCGATGACGAAGCGTTTGACATCTGGAACAAGAAAGTTGGCGTACCCGCTGATCGTATTGTTCGCATTGGTGATAAAGAAGGCGGCAAGCCGTACGAGTCTGATAACTTCTGGCAAATGGGCGACACTGGTCCTTGTGGTCCATGTACTGAAATCTTCTACGATCACGGTGAACACATCTGGGGTGGTCGTCCTGGCACGCCTGAAGAAGATGGTGACCGTTTCATCGAGATCTGGAACAACGTATTCATGCAGTTCAACCGTCACGCAGACGGCACTATGGAACCGCTACCAAAACCATCGGTAGATACTGGTATGGGTATCGAGCGTATCTCTGCAATCATGCAAGGCGTTCACTCAAACTACGAAATTGATGTATTCCAAACTCTTATCAAAGCAGCGGCTGAAGTCATTGGTTATGAAGATCTATCGAACCAATCGCTACGCGTTATTGCTGACCACATCCGTTCATGTTCATTCTTGATTGTTGATGGTGTGATGCCTTCAAACGAAGGTCGAGGTTACGTATTACGCCGTATCATCCGTCGTGCAGTTCGTCACGGTAACAAGCTGGGCGCACAAGGTGCATTCTTCCACAAGTTGGTTGGCGTTCTAGCTGACATCATGGGTACGGCTGGTGAAGAGCTGAAGCGTCAACAAGCTGTGGTTGAAAAAGTACTGCGTATCGAAGAAGAAAACTTTGGTCGTACACTTGAGCGCGGTATGGCGATTCTAAACGAAGCATTAGATAACCTAGACGGTAAAGTACTGGACGGCGAAACCGTATTTAAACTTTACGACACTTATGGCTTCCCAGCTGACTTAACTAACGACGTTGCACGTGAGCGTGAGTTCGCAATCGACGAAGAAGGTTTTGAGAAAGCGATGGAAGAACAGCGTCAACGTGCGCGTGAAGCGGGTAACTTCGGTACTGACTACAACGCAGCAATCAAAGTTGATACGCAAACAGAATTCTGTGGTTACACAGGTACTAAAGGCTCTAGTTCTGTAGCAGCGATGTTCGTTGAAGGCAACGAAGTAGATTCACTATCTGCGGGCGACAAAGCAATCATCGTACTTGGTGAAACGCCATTCTACGCAGAGTCAGGCGGTCAGTGTGGTGACGCTGGTGAAATCCGTACTGAGTCTGGTGTATTCCGCGTTGAGGACACTCAAAAACTAGGTAACGCAATCGCGCACCACGGTGTAATGGCAGAAGGCGTTCTAGCGAAAGGTGATGAAGTAGCAACTATCGTTGACGCAGAGCGTCGCGCAGCTATCTCTCTAAACCACTCAGCAACGCACTTGCTACACGCAGCACTACGCCAAGTTTTAGGTGAGCACGTAACGCAGAAAGGCTCATTAGTGAAGGCAGACAACCTACGTTTCGACTTCTCACACCTAGAAGCCGTAACTGCAGCAGAACTGAAAGAAGTTGAGCGTCTAGTTAACGCGCAAATTCGTCGCAACCACACGATTGAAACCAACGTGATGGACATTGAGTCAGCTAAGAAGAAAGGCGCAATGGCTCTATTCGGCGAGAAGTACGACGACGAAGTACGCGTACTGTCTATGGGTAACTTCTCGACAGAGCTTTGCGGTGGTATTCACGCATCAAGCACAGGTGATATTGGCCTATTCAAAATCACTTCAGAAAGCGGCATTGCTGCAGGTATTCGACGTATTGAGGCGGTAACAGGCGAGGCTGCATTAGACGCGATTGAAGCTCAAAACGCGAAGTACGAAGAGAAACTGGCAGAATCTGCACAGAAAGCAAAAGCGCTAGAGAAAGAAGTGCAGAAGCTAAAAGATAAGATGGCGGCAGCAGAAAGCGCTAACATCATGGGCAAAGCGGTTGAAGTCAATGGTACAAAAGTTCTAGTCGCAGCTCTTGAAGGCGCTGACAGCAAGAACCTACGTACTATGGTTGATGACATCAAGAACCAAATGGGGTCTGGTGTCGTACTGCTTGCCAACGTAACAGGTGACAAGGTTGGCCTGATTGCTGGTGTGACTAAAGATCTAACTGGTAAAGTAAAAGCTGGTGATCTAGTTAAGATGATTGCTGAGCAAGTCGGTGGTAAGGGCGGTGGTCGTCCTGACATGGCTCAAGCTGGTGGTACTGATGTAGCCGCACTACCAGAGGCAATTAAAACAGTTCAGCCTTGGTTAGAAGAGCGCTTATAAGCTTTTAACTACTAAAATTACGCTCAATCAAGTTTCTTTGATTGAGCGTTATTTTTTTTTTAGCAGCCAAGTGGTTTAATTGACCAAAAGTTAACCGAGTCATTTAGGCTATTTGGTTTTTGTTGTAACTACTGCTTATATAATTTTTCTAAAAGGAAATACTGAAGATGTAAGCAGTTCTAAAGAGACTTCGGTCTTGGGAAGGTGAAGACTGGTGAAAAAGCCCCTTATCGTGCAAAAGTTTGGCGGAACCTCAGTGGGTTCAATTGAAAGAATCCACCAAGTTGCTGAACACATCATTAAGGCGAAAAATGATGGCAATCAAGTTGTTGTTGTCGTGTCTGCAATGTCAGGCGAAACAAACAGACTGATGGACCTCGCTAAACAGATAGATAGCGTGCCTACAGCTCGAGAACTTGATGTTTTGCTCTCTGCTGGTGAGCAAGTGTCAATGGCACTGTTAGCAATGACACTCAATAAATTGGGTCATGCTGCACGCTCGCTTACCGGAGCACAGGCGAATATTGTGACGGATAATCAACACAATGACGCAACGATTAAACACATTGATACTAAGACAATTCTGGGATTGCTTGAGCAAGACCAAATCGTGATTGTTGCAGGCTTTCAAGGTGTGAATGAGAACGGGGATATCACCACATTAGGTCGAGGTGGCTCAGATACGAGCGCAGTGGCACTGGCAGGCGCATTGCGCGCTGATGAGTGTCAAATCTTTACCGACGTTGATGGTATTTATACTTGTGACCCACGTGTAGTGAAAAACGCGCGAAAATTGGCGGTTATCGATTTTCCTTCCATGGAAGCGATGGCAAGCCGAGGCGCGAAAGTATTACATTTACCTTCAGTGCAATTTGCATGGAAGAATAATGTGCCACTGCGCGTGCTTTCGACATTTGATGTTAATGAAGGCAGTCTGGTAAAGGGGGAGTTAGGCAATCAAGCCGTCTCTGGTATAGCCATTCAACGTGACCTTGCCATAATCGAAGTCGATAAAGAACATTTATCTAGTGCTACAAAACAATGTCAGATGTTGGGTATCGACATTTGGAATGTGATCGAGGAAACAGAACGGGCAGGTATCATGATAAAACAAGATGCATGTGCCAAGTTCGATCTGGTGTTCAGCGACAAAATCCGTAATAGTGAAGTGGTAAGCCTGTTGACCGCAGTGGGGCTTGAGGCCAATGGAATGGTAGAGCACGCATGCGATTTGTTGGCAAAGCGAGATATTGAGATCAATTTCAGCGCAACGAATGCACTCACTATGATGCTAGTTTTAGCACCCGAATGTGTGGATACAGCAGCAAACATTCTGCATGATGCTTACATTACGTCTAGTGAAGCATTAAACATTCAACAAAAACATGCCTTTTTAGGCTGATTTTCGCTAACAAGGTAGTTTACGAAAATATAACTTTTGTTGGATAATAGCTTTGTAGCAAGAAAATTTAGAGATTACTCAAGGAGCAAAGAATGCTAATTTTGACTCGCCGCGTAGGCGAAACACTGATGATTGGTGATGAAGTGACTGTAACTGTACTAGGTGTTAAAGGTAACCAAGTGCGTATCGGCGTTAACGCTCCGAAAGAGGTTTCAGTTCACCGTGAAGAAATCTACATGCGCATTCAAGCTGAAAAAGGCAATGGCAACGTTGCTTCAGGTAACTACTAAGTCGCTCCTGTTTACAGAGCTTAGTTTGAATGAAAAAGGCTAACCGAAGGGTTGGCCTTTTTAGTTTTTACTGTGCCGTCCTAAATAAGGTTGACACTTTCCACCCCCAAAATTGGAGAGTGTTATGAAATCAACAACTAAAAGAACTCAGCGCGATTACTCCCTC
>NZ_JADDYG010000005.1:91435-122843 GCF_015163535.1 Vibrio sp. OPT46
TGTTTTTGAAAATTTGCAGAAACTATTGTGTTGAGTATGGCTGTGAATTCATCAATAATGTTGATTCGAACTTCAGAAAGTTATTTGAAAATAAATGTCTTTTTTTCAGAGAAGACTCTCTTTTTTTCATCATAATAGAGTGATAAAGTTCGTTTAATAGTCACTTTGATTAAATCAGCAACGGTTAAGCCAGTTTCGTAGATTTTTTCAAAGAAAGTGTTTGACATATTTTCGGTAAAACGTAATATGTGCCTCCGCAAGACGGTGAGGTGGCCGAGAGGCTGAAGGCGCTCCCCTGCTAAGGGAGTATACGGTTTATCCCGTATCGAGGGTTCGAATCCCTCCTTCACCGCCATTCTTGCAACGTTGATTTATCAACAAAAAGTGCGTCCTTAGCTCAGCTGGATAGAGTACCTGGCTACGAACCAGGCGGTCGGAGGTTCGAATCCTCCAGGACGCGCCATATCTCTTTTGAGATATAACAATGAAAACGGTGAGGTGGCCGAGAGGCTGAAGGCGCTCCCCTGCTAAGGGAGTATACGGTTTATCCCGTATCGAGGGTTCGAATCCCTCCTTCACCGCCATTCATTGACTGGCCCGATGGCCTTTTTTTTGTTTCGTAAGAAATGAATGTGATTTACTTCACAACTTCTTAGCGAGAAGATCTGCGCGTCCTTAGCTCAGCTGGATAGAGTACCTGGCTACGAACCAGGCGGTCGGAGGTTCGAATCCTCCAGGACGCGCCACTATTTAATAATTCGTTTGATAAACGGGTTATACAAAGTAAAATAATATTATTGCGCGTCCTTAGCTCAGCTGGATAGAGTACCTGGCTACGAACCAGGCGGTCGGAGGTTCGAATCCTCCAGGACGCGCCACTTATTAAAGGGTAATACCCTGATGTTGACGAAAGTCGATATCGAAAACTGCGCGTCCTTAGCTCAGCTGGATAGAGTACCTGGCTACGAACCAGGCGGTCGGAGGTTCGAATCCTCCAGGACGCGCCACTTATTAAAGGGTAATGCCCTGATGTTGACGAAAGTCGATATCGAAAACTTGCGCGTCCTTAGCTCAGCTGGATAGAGTACCTGGCTACGAACCAGGCGGTCGGAGGTTCGAATCCTCCAGGACGCGCCACTTATTGCAGGGTAATGCCCTGATGTTGACGAAAGTCGATATCGAAAACTGCGCGTCCTTAGCTCAGCTGGATAGAGTACCTGGCTACGAACCAGGCGGTCGGAGGTTCGAATCCTCCAGGACGCGCCACTCATTGAAACAGCCTCGCAATTGCGAGGCTTTTTTGTATCTAGACATCTGAAATATGGCGTAGGATCACTAGAGCCTATGTTCCTCTTTTTTAAAAGCGAATATGTGCGTATCTAAGCAATTTGCTATCAAGCTTCTGTCGCATCGTGTGAAATCATCCTGATTATCCCTCCTATACACTGACTTCCATTTTTCATTTCAATCACTCTCATGTAGTCACTTTGTTTGTTATTTGTTTATTTATTGTTAATCTTGTTCATCTTTTTGTTTTTGTTGGTTTTTACTGCGTGAGTCCCGATTTGATTTTGAAATCTAAATCGCAGTTTTTATTTATGTCCTCCTTTACTCTGTTCGTAAGGTGATAGCGATTTGAAGTGATTATTTTGTCATGAACTGTGATCTGGGTAGTGAATAAATAATCATTTATCAGGATTACTACAAACCTTCCTTAAACAAAATTGACAAAATTTAACCAATCGAGATAATCCATGGGTCGGGATTTGACACTATTAAAGTCCTGCACGTTGTCAGGATGACAAAGAAAGGAAGCAACATGACTAATATAGGAAGCCTGCTAGTAGATGCGGCCACCCTGATGCTAACGGGGATGGCGGTCGTATTTATTTTCCTCACTATTCTTGTTTATCTCGTTCGGTTAATGTCGAAATTGGTACCAGAAGAAGTACCAGAGCCGATCGCAGCACCAAAAACAAACACTAATATTCAATCAACCTCTTCAGCTGTTAGTCCACAAGTAGTGGCGGCGATCTCGGCTGCGATTCATAAACATCGCGCCTCATTCGCGAAGTAGCCGAACTAGGATTAAAAAGGAGTTTAAGAGCATGTCTAAACCACTAGCTATTACTGATGTGGTCCTTCGTGATGCCCATCAATCACTATTTGCTACGCGTATGCGTATTGAGGATATGCTGCCTATCGCAGCTGAGTTGGATAAGGTTGGTTACTGGTCTCTAGAGACTTGGGGCGGTGCAACATTTGATTCTTGTATTCGATTCTTAGGAGAAGACCCTTGGGAGCGTTTACGTGAACTAAAAAAAGCGATGCCTAATACACCAATGCAAATGCTACTGCGTGGTCAAAACCTTTTAGGATACCGCCATTATGCCGACGACGTAGTAGAGAAGTTTGTTGAACGCGCGCATGCTAACGGCATGGATGTATTCCGTATTTTTGATGCAATGAATGACGTGCGAAACTTCCAGAAAGCCGTTAAAGCAACGGTTGATGTTGGTGCGCATGCTCAAGGTACGTTGTCTTACACTACGAGCCCAGTGCATAACGCAGACACTTGGGTTGACTTGGCAAAACGCCTAGAGGATTTAGGTTGTCACTCGCTGTGTATTAAAGATATGTCTGGCTTACTTAAGCCTTATGAAGCGGAAGAGCTTATCACGCGTATCAAAGCGTCTTGTGATGTGCCATTGGCACTTCATTGTCATGCAACAACGGGGCTGTCTACAGCAACAGCGGTAAAAGCAGTAGAAGCCGGTATTGATATTCTCGATACTGCGATTTCTTCAATGAGTTGTACTTACGGTCATACACCGACTGAAACGGTAGTCGCTATGCTAGAAGGCACCGAGCGAGATACCAATTTGAAACTCGAGCAACTGGAATCTATCGCCGCATATTTCCGTGAGGTACGTAAGAAGTATGCGAAGTGGGAAGGCCAGTTAAAAGGAGTCGATTCACGCATCCTGATTGCTCAAGTGCCTGGTGGTATGCTGACCAATATGGAAGGCCAGTTGAAAGAGCAGGGTGCTGCGGATCGCATTGATGAAGTATTAGAAGAGATCCCTCGTGTACGTGAAGATCTTGGTTTCATTCCATTGGTGACTCCAACTTCACAGATCGTCGGTACGCAAGCGGTGATTAACGTTCTTACTGGCGAGCGCTATAAGAGTATTACCAAGGAAACCGCTGGCCTATTGAAAGGTGAGTACGGTCAAGCGCCAGCCGAGTTAAATGCAGAACTGCAAGCGAAAGTGCTTGATGGTAAAGAGCCAATTACCTGTCGTCCTGCCGATTTACTTGAGCCTGAAATGGAGACGCTTACGGTTGATCTGATGGAGAAAGCGAAATCAGAAGGCATTAAGCTAGCAAGTGAGCGTGTTGATGACGTACTCACTTATGCACTTTTCCCTCAAGTTGGGCTTAAGTTCCTTAAGAATCGTGAAAACCCAGAAGCATTTGAGCCTGCACCAACGCTAGAAGCTGAGAAGCCTGCTGTACCTGTAGCTCAACCAGCAACTGGTGGTGTAGAAACTTATAGTGTACGTGTTGACGGGCAGGTGTATGAGGTGGAAGTTGGCCCTCAAGGTGAACTGACATCTGTTGCTCCTTCTAATGCACTGGCAAAATCGGCTACACCTAGCGCACCTTCTAATGCTTCAGCAGAAGCGGTACCTGCTCCTCTTGCAGGTAACATCTTCAAAGTGAATGTTCAGCCTGGTGCTGAGGTAGCTGAAGGCGATGTATTGCTCATCCTTGAAGCGATGAAAATGGAAACTGAAGTACGAGCGGCGCGTGGTGGTGTGGTTCAAGAGCTGAACGTTAAAGAAGGCGATGCTGTCACAGTAGGTGCGCCTCTGTTGAGCCTGGCGTAAGGGAGTATCATGGACGGATTGTTAACCCTTTGGGCAGAAACAGGGATCGCTAACTTCGAGTTCGGCCAAATCTGTATGATGCTGGTTGGTTGTACCTTGCTGTTTTTGGCAATTAAAAAAGGATTTGAACCTTTACTGTTATTGCCGATTGGTTTCGGTGCTATTTTGGCGAATATTCCAAATGCTGGCTTTACTGAGCCTGGTGGCTTGCTCTACTACGTTTACTACATTGGGATTGAATCGGGTGTGTTCCCGCTATTGATCTTCATGGGTGTGGGCGCGATGACTGACTTTGGTGCTTTGATCGCAAACCCAAAAACGTTGTGGTTAGGTGCGGCTGCGCAGTTTGGTATTTTTGCAACACTGTTTGGCGCTATTTTGCTCAACTATGTACCTGGCATGGAGTTCTCCATGGCAGATGCTTCGTCTATCGCGATCATCGGTGGTGCTGATGGGCCAACAGCGATTTTCTTAGCGAGTAAGCTCTCTCCAGATCTGCTAGGTGCGATTGCAGTCGCGGCATACAGCTATATGGCATTGGTGCCGATCATCCAGCCACCAATCATGAAAGCACTGACAACCAAGGAAGAGCGTCAAATCAAGATGGCTCAGCTTCGTCATGTTGGTAAATGGGAGAAAGTCATCTTCCCGCTTGCTGTATTACTGATGACGATTCTGTTCTTACCTTCAGCTACGCCATTGGTTGGTATGTTCTGTTTGGGTAACTTGATGCGTGAAGCTGGTGTGGTCGATCGTTTATCGAAAACTGCTCAAAATGAATTGATCAACATAGTGACTATCTTTTTAGGTCTTGGTGTTGGTTCTAAGCTGCAAGCTGAGCAGTTCTTGAACCTAGAAACGTTAGGTATCTTGGGGTTAGGCGCAGTTGCATTTAGTATCGGTACTGGTGCGGGCGTCCTGATGGCGAAACTGCTTAACAAGTTCTCGAAAGAAGACATCAACCCACTTATTGGTGCGGCTGGCGTTTCTGCGGTACCAATGGCCGCGCGAGTCGTAAACAAAGTTGGTTTACAAGCTAACCCGCAAAACTTTTTGTTAATGCATGCGATGGGACCAAACGTTGCTGGTGTGCTGGGTTCAGCCGTTGCGGCTGGTATATTGTTAGCACTTGTTGGTTAGACATTATTGAAAATGGAATGATCAACCAATTTACAAAATCACGATTAACTTAGGTTAACAAAATGGTTTATAGTCAAAGGGATGCTTTCGCATCCCTTTTTGTTTTCTTGCAGGGAATGGTTTATGGAACACAAACAGATCGTTATCACTGAGTTTGGTGATGCCAACGTACTCGCGATTCAACATGCTTCTACACCATCACCACAGCCTGGTGAAGTCTTAGTAAAAGTCGCTTTTTCAGGCGTAAATCCTATTGATGTCAAAACTCGAGCTGGGCTCGGTTGGGCAGCAGCGCAGAATAAGGATAATTTACCTTGGGTGCCAGGTTACGACATCTCAGGAAAAGTGATGTCTTGTGGAGAGGGGGCATCACGTTTTAATGAAGGTGATGAGGTGGCTGGATTTATTGGTTTCCCAGTTCGAGGCGGTGGTTACAGTCAATACATATGTGTTCCAGAAACTGAGTTAAGTCATGTTCCTAGCTCCGTAACTTTGGAGGCAGCTGCTGCATTACCGTTGGCGGGACAAACTGCGGCACAAGCTCTCAGTAAGGCTAATGTGACGGAAAACGATCGCGTACTTATCCTCGCTGGAGCCGGTGGTGTTGGACACCTCGCGGTACAAATTGCGATCGCGACGAAAGCGGAAGTCTTTACAACCTGCAGTGAACGAAATTTAGACTACCTTGCGACGCTCGGTGCTCATGCAGTGAACTATCAATTTGCACCAGTGTCAGAACGTGTTGAAGATGTTGATGTTTTGATTGATTTAGTAGGCGGAGATGCTGCGTTAGATGCGCTTAAATGCCTGAAAGATAATGCGAGAGTCATCACCGTTCCAACCATAACTGCTGAGCTGATTTGTGAAAAAGCCAAACTCCTAGGCTTTGAGGCTAGTGGCATGTTGGTTGAACCAGACCCTGCGCAGTTAGATACCTTGTTGTACATGGTCGGCGTTGGCTTACTGAAGACTGAAATTCAACAGGTTTATCCTATGAGTGATGTCATTGGTGCTCACCAGCAGGTCGAATCAGGAAGAACCAGAGGCAAGGTGTTGCTTGATATGACATGCTAGAAGCATTTAACACGAGTTTTGAAAGTTTAGCGCTTTGGTTTTCAGATTCAGCATTATGGGTGCTTTTCATGACCGGTTTTCTCAGTGCCACGTTGTTGCCTGGTGGTTCTGAAGCGGGCTTAGTTGCCACTCTCTCATTAAATCAATACTCCGTTTCTTCAATTGTTATGGTCGCTACTATCGGTAATACGCTTGGTGGCTTAACAAATTATTGGCTTGGCTTGTGGATTCCCAACAAAGCACAAGAGGAAAAGCACGGTCATACCGCATTAAAGTGGCTCTCTAAGTATGGCTATTGGGGGTTATTTTTTAGCTGGTTACCTGTAATAGGAGACCCGCTGTGTTTAGCCGCAGGGTGGCTAAGAATGAAGTTTCTGCCTTGCGTGATTTTAATATTTTTAGGAAAGGCTGCTAGGTATAGCTTACTTGCGGCCATCTATCTCGGATTATTTTAAGGAAAGTACATGAAGATGTTTTGGGTTGGCGCGTGTTCACTGTTGGTGATCACGGGCTGTGCATCAAATACGCCAGTTTCATCACTGCCGAAAGGGGTAACTTTCGTTGAGTCATCGAAAGCTGAAGAAGGCAAAGTTAAGATTCCATACCAAAAGTATAAACTCGATAATGGTTTAACGGTGATCTTAGCTCCTGAAGATTCTGACCCATTGG
Organism: Vibrio sp. OPT46; assembly: GCF_015163535.1. Classification (NCBI taxonomy): domain Bacteria; kingdom Pseudomonadati; phylum Pseudomonadota; class Gammaproteobacteria; order Vibrionales; family Vibrionaceae; genus Vibrio; species Vibrio sp. OPT46. The sequence continues at coordinate 98,212 of NZ_JADDYG010000005.1, forward strand.
TCCATGTGGATGTGACTTACCATGTTGGTTCAGCTCGTGAAGAAGTGGGTAAGTCTGGTTTTGCGCATTTCTTTGAGCACATGATGTTCCAAGGTTCAGAGAACGTTGGTGACCAAGAGCACTTCAAAATCATCACGGAGGCTGGCGGCACATTAAATGGTACTACAAACCGCGATCGTACTAACTACTTTGAAACTGTCCCTGCTAACCAGCTCGAGAAAATGCTGTGGTTAGAGTCTGACCGTATGGGCTTTTTGTTGGATGCGGTTTCTCAACGCAAATTTGAAATTCAGCGTTCGACTGTAAAAAATGAGCGAGCTCAGCGTTACGATAATCGTCCTTATGGCTTAATTTGGGAGCGCATGTCCGAAGCGCTATATCCTGAAGGTCATCCGTATTCGTGGCAAACCATTGGTTATGTTGAAGATCTTGATCGTGTTGATGTGAACGACCTCAAAGCGTTTTTCTTGCGTTGGTATGGCCCAAACAATGCGACTATCACGATCGGTGGTGACTTAGACGTTGAACAAACTCTAGAGTGGGTAAATAAGTACTTCGGTTCGATTCCTCGTGGTCCTGAGGTTGAAAATGCGCCGAAACAACCTGCAAAACTGCAAGAAGATAAATACATCACTCTAGAAGATCGTATTCAACAACCTATGGTGATGATCGCGTGGCCAACAACCTACAATGGCGAAGAAAGCCAAGCGTCTCTCGATACATTATCAGAAGTATTGGGTGGCGGTACCAACAGCGTGCTCTATCAAGACCTAGTGAAGACTCAAAAAGCGGTCGATGCTGGTTCATTCCATGATTGTGCTGAACTGGCGTGTAACTTTTACGTTTACGCAATGGGTGATTCTGGAGACAAAGGCGACCTATCAAAACTGTACGACGAGCTTTTACAATCACTAAATCAGTTTGCGGAAAAAGGCGTGACAGAGGATCGCCTTGAGCAGTTGAAGGGTAAAGCGGAAGCGGATGCTATTTTTGCGCTAGAAAGCGTTAAAGGTAAAGTGACTCAGTTGGCTTCCAACGAGACATTTTTCGGCGATCCTGATCGTCTTGAGCAACAGCTTGAGCAAATCCGTGCAGTTACGCCGACTTCGGTAGAAAAAGCGTATACGGACTTTATTCAAGGTAAGAACAAAGTGACCCTAAGCGTGGTCCCAAAAGGAAAAACAGACCTTGTCGTAAAACCTGCGACCTTTGTGACGCCAAAGCGTACGCTGCCAGAATATGAGAAGATTTCCGATGACCAATTGGCGTATCGTCGTGCGACCGATAACTTCGATCGCTCAGTGCAACCGCCAGTAGGAGAACCAGTGAAAGCGACGATGCCAGAGCTGTACGAGTTACATTTCAAGAATGGCTCAGAGCTGCTTGGTGCAGTTAGCGATGAAACGCCGACGGTGATGATGCAATTTAGTCTACCTGCCGGGACACGTTTTGTTGAAAAGGGTAAAGAAGGTCTTGCCCAATTGACCGCTGCGATGTTGCAAGAAGGCACAACGAAACGCAGTGTCGAAGAGATTCAAGCTGAGCTTGATAAACTGGGTAGTGTTATCTCTGTTAATGCCACAGGTTATACAACAAACATCAGTGTTTCTGCTCTAGAAAAGAACTTAGAGCCGACGTTAAAAATTGTCGAAGAGATGTTGCTGTCTCCTGCATTTAATCAAGATGATTTCGAGCGTGTAAAAATGCAAGCGCTAGAAGGCCTGGTATATGAGCACCAAAATCCAAGTTGGATGGCGTCACAAGCGAGTCGCCAGGTGCTCTATGGGGATTCGGTTTTTGCTCGACCAAAAGACGGCACGCAAGCAGGTGTCAGTGCATTAACGTTGGATGATGTCCGTGAATTCTACTCGAAGCATTACACGCCACAAAGTGCGCAAATCGTCGTTGTTGGTGACATCAATAAACAGGAAATTGAGCAGCAACTGACGTTCTGGAAAAACTGGCAAGATGAAGCTGCGCCATTGTATGCACCGCAAAGCATTGCTGCATTAGGTGAGCAAAAGATCCATCTTGTTGATAAACCAGGAGCGCCGCAAAGTGTGGTCATGATGGTTCGTCAAGGTATGCCTTACGACGCAACGGGCGATTTTTACCTAAGCCAACTGACAAACTTCAACTTAGCTGGGAACTTCAATAGCCGCATTAACCAAAATCTACGTGAAGACAAGGGTTACACATACGGTGCTTACGGCTATTTCTCTGGTAATCCAGAAACAGGCTCGGTGGTTTTCACCGCGCAAGTACGAGCGGATGCAACGGTTGCTTCGATCATTGAGATGGAAAATGAGCTAAATGAATACTCGCAGTCAGGTATTACTGATGAAGAGATGAAATTTATGCGTCAAGCGGTCGGTCAAAAAGATGCACTGAAATATGAAACGCCAACACAAAAAGCGGAGCTCATCAGTGATATTCTTAAGTACAACCTCGATCATGATTACTTGCAGCAAAGAAACGCTATCGTAGAAAAAGTTGATAAGCAGACGTTGAATGCGCTGGCTCAGAAATGGTTTGATCCAAATGACTATCAAATTATCGTCGTTGGTGATGCTAAATCGTTGCGTCCTCAATTAGAAAAGTTGGGGAAAGACGTAGAAGAGCTTGAAATCATTCGATAGAGTACACATTTAATAGCGGAGAAACGTTTCTCCGCTATTCATCTAGATAAGCAACTTTTCGTGGGTTATTTATCTAGATGCATTAACTATCAATAACTTAGCTTACACTTGTGTTATGTAACAAGTGTCCTGCTCCCAATATAAGCGAACCTCATTTTGACTGATTTTGCTGCGCGACTAAAAAAAGTTGCATCAAACCCCGAAGTATTTAAGCAGTTTGGACGCGGTGTTGAGCGAGAAACTTTGCGCTATCGTCAGGATGGACATCTAGCTACAACTCCTCATCCTGAAGGGTTAGGCTCTGCGTTCACAAATCAATGGATCACAACGGATTTTTCGGAATCATTGTTAGAGTTCATTACGCCTGTGTCACATGCAATTCCAGAACTGATGGCACAGCTGAAAGATATCCATCATTTCACTCAAACCAAAATGGGTGAAGAGAAAATGTGGCCACTATCAATGCCTTGCTACGTAGGCTCAGAGGATGATATTCAGTTAGCCCAGTATGGCTCTTCGAATGCAGCGAAAATGAAAACGCTGTACCGAGAAGGCCTAAAGCGTCGCTATGGCAGCCTGATGCAAATTATTTCAGGTGTCCATTTTAACTTCTCGTTTCCTAAAACATTTTGGGATGCGCTCTATGGCGAGCAAGATGAACAAGCCCGCCAAGATGCTAAGTCTGATGCGTACTTTGCGTTGATCCGTAATTACTACCGCTTTGGCTGGATGATTCCCTACTTCTTTGGTGCATCACCAGCGTTATGTGGCTCTTTTATTCAAGGTCGTGAAACCGATCTGCCATTCGAGAAGATTGGCGGGACATTATATTTGCCGAAGTCGACGTCTTTGCGTTTGAGCGATCTTGGCTATACCAATAGTGCTCAAAGTGTGCTGAAAATTGGTTTTAACAGCATTGACCAATACCTCGATGGTTTGAGTGATGCGATTCGCCACCCATCAGAAGAGTTTGCGAAAATTGGGGTAAAAGTGGATGGTGAATACCGCCAGCTTAATTCCAATATCTTACAAATTGAGAATGAACTGTACGCTCCGATTCGTCCAAAACGTGTATCGAAAAGTGGTGAGAAGCCTTCAGATGCGTTACGACGCGGTGGTGTCGAATACATTGAAGTTCGTTCTCTAGATGTTAACCCATTCAGCGCAGTGGGCTTAAATGAAGAGCAAGTACGATTCTTGGATCTCTTCCTTACCTGGGCGGCCTTGTCAGACTCAGACCCTATGGATAACTGTGAATTAGAGTGTTGGCGCGATAACTGGAATAAAGTCATTGTTTCTGGCCGTGAAAAAGGTCTAATGCTGCAAATTGGTTGTCAAGGTGAACGTCTATCTCTACAAGATTGGGCACACCGAGTTTTCGTCGAGTTACGTCAAATAGCACAGCAAATGGATATGACCGCTGGTGGCAGTGCATACCAAGATGTGTGTAATCAACTCGAGACATGGATTGATAACCCAGAACTAACGATCTCTGGTCAACTATTAGAGCTAACGAAAGAGCTGGGTGGGCTAGGTAAAGTTGGTTGTACTCTTGGTATGAAGTACCGTGATGAAAACCTAGCTCACGGTTATCAGTACTACTCACAAGATACGATGGAAACGGAAGTAGCGTCGTCCGTGGAAAAACAAAAGCAAGCAGAGCAGAGTGACACGCTTTCTTTTGATGATTTTTTGGAAGATTACTTTGCTTACCTGAAGCAGTAATGACTAACTAAGGATTGGTGCGGTTGAACATTAAGTCGTCAGTAGTAGCGGTACTTGGAAGCGTGTTACTTGCAGGTTGTGCTACGGCACCGCCAAAGCAGCAGAATAACTTATGCGAGATATTCCGAGAGAAATCCGGTTGGTACGATGATGCCAAAGATATGGAAGATGAATGGGGGACCCCTATTCATGTCGCTATGGCCATCATTAAACAAGAAAGCAGCTTTCGGCACGATGCAAAACCACCTAAAGATTATTTGCTAGGGTTTATTCCTTGGGGACGAGTCAGCAGTGCGTATGGTTACGCTCAAGCTCAAGACCCTGCTTGGGAAGACTTCCAAGATGCCACAGGTCAGGGTGGCTCTCGTACCAACTTCGATGATTCTATGATGTTTGTCGGTTGGTATACTCATGAAACACGGCGTCAGCTAGGGATTTCATTATGGGATCCCTATAACCAGTATCTGGCTTATCATGAAGGGCGAGGTGGGTATAAGCGAGGTACTTATAATCGAAAGCCTAGTTTAATCAAAGTCGCTCGACGTGTTGAACAAACAGCGAAAACTTATGGCTGGCAGCTGAAGCAATGTCGTCAGGAATTAGAAGACAACAGCAGCTGGTTCTTTTAGCCCACAGTCAGTTCATGTGCTGTAGGGATGAATGACATTTATCCATTACCGAAAGGTACTGGAGTTACAATCAGGAGAGATGTAATGCCTTTACTCGATAGTTTTACCGTGGACCACACTCGTATGAATGCACCCGCTGTACGAGTGGCGAAAACCATGCAGACCCCAAAAGGGGATACGATTACTGTTTTCGACTTACGCTTTACTGCGCCAAACAAAGACATTCTTTCTGAAAAAGGTATTCACACCCTAGAGCACCTTTATGCAGGCTTTATGCGTAATCACCTAAACGATGATTCTGTTGAGATCATCGATATTTCGCCTATGGGTTGCCGCACAGGTTTTTACATGAGCCTGATTGGCACACCATCAGAGCAGCAAGTCGCAGATGCTTGGATTGCAGCAATGGAAGATGTGCTGAAGGTAGAAAGTCAGAATAAGATCCCTGAACTTAACGAATACCAATGCGGCACGGCAGCAATGCACTCTTTAAAAGAAGCACAACAGATCGCAAAGAACATTTTGGATGCTGGTGTTTCGGTGAACAAAAATGATGAACTTGCTTTGCCTGAGTCGATGTTAAAAGAGTTGCGCATCGACTAGGTGCTCATTAAGAAGCATATTGCCCCAATAAGTAAAAAAGCCTGACATGAGTCAGGCTTTTCTTTTGGTTATTTGGATGTCGATTTTTTCTTCTTCGGATAAACACGAACGAGCTTGATTCGGTTCTCTTCAATCTCAACAAGTTCCATTGGGTGACCCGCTACTCTCACACTTAGATGGCTCTCAGGAATATCTTCCAAGTGTTCTAAAATGAGCCCGTTTAGCGTTCTCGGACCATCCGTTGGTAAATCCCACTTCAGGCCTTTGTTGATATCTCGGATATTGGTGCTGCCTTCAATAAGGAAGCTTCCGTCACCTTGAGGACTGATCTCATCAGAGAGGCTTGGAGAAATTGACGTCGTGAACTCACCAATGATCTCTTCCAGAATATCTTCAAGAGTGATTAGACCGATGATATCACCGTACTCATCCACGATCAGACCGATACGTTGCTTGTTGCGTTGGAATTTCAACATTTGCACGTTCAATGGTGTGCCTTCTGGGATGTAATAGACCTCATCAGCAGCACGTAATAGCGTTTCTTTGTTGAATTCGTTCTTTTCCAACATCAGACGATAAGCCTCGCGCAAGCGCAGCATACCAACCACTTCATCAATTTGGTCACGATAGAAAACTATGCGCCCATGTGGTGAGTGGGTTAGCTGACGAACAATGGATTTCCAGTCGTCGTTAATATCGATACCAGTAATTTCATTGCGTGGGACCATAATGTCGTTCACGGTGACGTGCTCAAGATCCAAAATAGACACTAGCATGTCTTGGTGTCGGCGAGGGATCAAACCGCCAGCTTCATTTACCACCGTACGCAGCTCATCGGAGCTAAGATGATCTTCTGCTGAGTGATCCGCTCTTACGCCAAGTAAGCGGATAAAGCCATTCGTAATAAAGTTAACAAGCATCACTAAAGGCGACAGTAACTTCATCAGTATGGTCAATAATATACTGCTCGCGTAGGACACACGTTCAGGGTAAAGCGCTGCAATTGTTTTAGGGGTAACCTCGGCAAAAACCAATACAACCATAGTTAGTGCACCGGTTGCGATAGCGACACCTAAATCACCATACAAACGCATACCAATAATGGTCGCGATAGCAGACGCGAGAATATTAACGAGGTTGTTGCCGATAAGAATAAGACCAATCAAACGATCTGGACGGTCTAATAGTCTTTCGACTCGCTTAGCACCCTTATGCCCGTTTTTGGCTAAGTGTTTTAAGCGATAACGATTCAGAGACATCATCCCTGTTTCTGAACCGGAAAAGTAACCTGATATGACGATAAGACACGCGAGTAGCGCAAACAAGATACCCGTAGAGATGTCGTCCAAAACGTTGCTGTTCCTTGTAAGTATTGGGTTATATAACGGTTGAGTAAGTCCGTTAAGTCAAAGAGTTAAGGCGTACTGTATTTTATCTAGCCTAAAATATAAAGGATAGGAGCCCTAGAGCTCCTTAATTCAAGATGATTTCTTTTACAAAGCGACTGCCAAAATATGCCAGAGTTAACAGTGTTGCTCCTGCAACAGCGAACCATGTGACTTTTCTACCACGCCAGCCTTTTTGATAGTGACCCCAAAGCAGTATTGAGTACACCACCCAAGCGATGAAAGAAAGAATGCCCTTATGTGCCTTACCTTGGGCAAACATATCCTGCACAAAGACAAAGCCAGTAATGAGCGTGGCAGTTAACAATAAGTTACCGATCAAAATAATTTTGAAGAGTTGACGCTCCACCATTAATAGAGGCGGCAGGTTTGGGTTAATCGCCAAAGATTTTTTTGCTTTCAGTTTGTGATCCAGCCAAGCCAACTGAAGCGCATAGAGTGCCCCGATAGTTAAAGTCGCGTATGAGAAGAGCGCAAATGAAATATGAATGAGTAGCTTAGGGTCATTCTCTAGGTGCTTTATAAACGTGCTTGGCAAAAATGTGGCTGCAGATAAATTGATGGCAGCAAAGCTATAAACGACAGGCAATAAAAACCACAGTCGGTTTTTCAACATAGCAAGGCTCATGACCAGAGAAATAATAAAACTGATCAAAGAAGCCACGTTGAGAATACTCAGGTTTTGACCTGAACCATCAAAGATCAGATCACTCAAAATCCACGCATGAAAAACAAGCGCACAGGCAGCACTAGCAAACACTGTTTTTGCTTTGATTCCTGACTGTTGTGAGAGTCCGGGTATGATGGTCGCAATCGCCAAGACATAAAGTATGGCGGCCGCGATGGCTATTAAGCTATCCATGAATCCTAAATATTATTGTGCACGATGGAGAAATTATACCTTGCATTACACTTTGGGGCTACGTTATATCCGACATCAATCGTGAGAGATGAGATATTGAAATTAATAAGTTACCGCACCATATATAAATAGAGACAAGAATAGGACAGCGGTACGGGTATGACTCAGACCTTGGCTAATGTATACTCACACTAATTAATCGCCATTTTAGCGAAGAGACAAAGATGTTTGAGAATTTAACGGATCGATTATCCAAAACGCTGAAAAATATCAGTGGTAAAGGTCGTCTGACCGAAGACAACATTAAAGAAACCCTACGTGAAGTCCGAATGGCTCTACTTGAAGCTGACGTTGCGCTTCCGGTCGTTCGTGAATTTGTGAACCGCGTTAAAGAAAAAGCGGTGGGCGTAGAAGTTTCTAAATCTCTGACTCCAGGTCAGGAATTTATCAAGATCGTTCAAACAGAACTTGAAGCCGTAATGGGTGAGTCGAATGAGGCGCTAAACCTTGCTGCTCAACCACCTGCTGTGCTTCTTATGGCTGGTCTACAAGGTGCGGGTAAAACCACATCGGTAGGTAAGTTATCTAAGCTTCTAAAAGAACGTGACAAGAAGAAAGTCTTGGTTGTGTCTGCCGACGTTTACCGTCCTGCGGCAATCAAGCAGCTTGAAACACTGGCATCAGACATCGGTGTTGACTTCTTCCCATCATCACCAGACCAAAAGCCTATTGATATCGCCAATGCAGCGATTGACCATGCGAAGAAAAAATTCTACGACGTATTGATTGTCGATACCGCAGGTCGTTTGGCAATTGATGAAGAGATGATGGGGGAGATCAAAGATCTTCACGCAGCTATCAACCCAGTAGAAACGCTATTTGTTGTTGACGCCATGACGGGTCAAGACGCAGCAAATACAGCAAAAGCCTTTGGCGATGCGCTACCTCTTACCGGTGTAGTTCTAACTAAGGTTGATGGTGATGCTCGTGGTGGTGCGGCACTTTCAGTACGCCATGTCACGGGCAAACCAATCAAATTCTTGGGTGTCGGTGAAAAAACTGACGCGCTAGAACCGTTCCACCCAGATCGTGTTGCTTCACGTATTCTTGGCATGGGTGACGTTCTGTCTTTGATTGAAGACCTACAACGCAACGTTGACCAAGAAAAGGCAGAAAAGTTAGCGAAGAAGTTCAAAGAGAAGAAAGGTTTCGACCTTGAAGATTTCCGTGAACAGCTAGGCCAGATGCAAAACATGGGCGGCATGATGGGGATGATGGATAAGCTTCCAGGAATGTCCCAGCTACCAGACAATGTGAAAGATAAAGTCGATGACAAGATGTTCAAACAGATGGAAGCGATCATCAGCTCCATGACAATGAAAGAACGTCAACGCCCAGAAATTATCAAGGGCTCGCGCAAGAAGCGTATCGCGGCTGGTTCTGGTGTGCAGGTTCAAGATGTAAACCGCTTACTAAAACAGTTCACCCAAATGCAGAAAATGATGAAAAAGATGCAAAAAGGTGGCATGAAAGGCATGATGCGCAACATGCAAGGCATGATGGGCGGCATGGGTGGCGGCGGTGGCTTCAACCCATTTGGTCGTTAATTAATCGATCACGCATAGATTCAGGGTGTTAGGTTCGTCACAAACTTTAAATTCAATTTATGTTGGTGAAAAAGTAACTAAACTCCTTGCATTGCTCCGGGAGAAGAGTAAAATTCCGGAGCTTTATTTTGGCACGAGACCCCAAACTGTTTAATTTCTTGAATGGTTTTTGGGGTTAATTTTATTTTTGAGAAAGCAAAGAGGACGACATGGTAACCATTCGTTTGGCACGTCACGGCGCTAAAAAGCGTCCATTTTATCAAATCGTAGTAGCGGACAGCCGCAACGCTGCAACTGGCCGTTTCATCGAGAAAGTTGGTTTCTTCAACCCAACTGCTAAAGGTCAAGAAGAAGGTCTACGTCTAGACCTAGACCGCGTTAACCACTGGGTTGGTCAAGGCGCGTCAGTATCTGACCGTGTTGCTAAGCTAGTTAAAGACGCTCAAAAAGCGGCTTAATTTTTTACTTGAAAAGTAGAAACTAGTTTATGTCGATGAAAGGTAAAGAAACAATGAGCAACGAAAAGATTGTTGTAGGCAAGTTTGGTGCTACTTACGGCATTCGTGGTTGGCTTAAGGTTTTTTCCTACACAGACAATGCTGAAAGCATTTTCGATTACAGCCCTTGGTACATTAACCAAAAGGGCAAGTGGGTTGAGTACAAAGTAGAAAGCTGGAAGCGCCATAACAAAGGTATGGTGGCTAAGCTGGAAGGCATGGATGTTCGTGAAGACGCGCATCTAATGACGAACTTTGAAATTGCTATTGACCCTGCGGTACTTCCTGAATTGTCAGAAGATGAGTTCTACTGGCGCGAATTGTTTGGGATGCAAGTTGTAACTACTAAAGGTTACGATCTAGGTGTTGTTACTGACATGCTAGAAACTGGCTCAAACGATGTTCTGGTTGTTAAAGCAAATCTTAAAGATGCTTTCGGGCAGAAGGAACGATTAATCCCGTTCCTTGAAGAGCAAGTGATCATTAATGTTGATCGCGAAGCTCAACGGATCGAAGTTGACTGGGATCCTGGATTCTAATCTCCAAAATTACAGAGCGAGATAAACATGTGGGTTGGCGTTATTAGCCTTTTTCCAGAAATGTTCCGTTCTGTTACTGATTTTGGAGTAACAGGTCAAGCGGTTAAAAAAGGTCTTTTGTCGATTGAAACTTGGAATCCTAGAGATTTCACTCACGACAAACATCGCACAGTCGATGACCGACCTTACGGTGGTGGCCCTGGTATGTTAATGATGGTTCAGCCTTTGCGCGATGCCATTCATACCGCGAAAGCAGCCTCACCGGGCAAGACGAAAGTCATCTACCTTTCTCCTCAAGGTCGCAAGCTCGACCAGAAAGGAGTGGAAGAACTGGCAACGAATGAGAACTTGCTTCTGATTTGTGGTCGTTATGAAGGGGTAGATGAGCGCATCATTCAATCTGAAGTCGACGAAGAATGGTCGATTGGTGATTTTGTGATGACGGGTGGTGAGATACCAGCCATGACGTTAATCGACTCTGTCTCTCGGTTTGTTCCGGGTGTACTAGGGGATTTCGCGTCAGCAGAAGAAGACTCTTTTGCAAATGGCTTGTTAGATTGCCCTCACTATACGCGTCCAGAAGTATTGGATGACAAAGAGGTACCAGCGGTACTGATGTCAGGCAATCACAAGGATATTCGTCAATGGCGACTCAAGCAGTCGTTGGGCCGTACTTGGCTAAGAAGACCAGAGCTCCTGGAAAACCTAGCTCTGACTGACGAACAGGAACAATTACTTGCTGAGTTTGTTAATGAGCATAAAGCCATTAAAGAACATAACGCAAAGTAACCTAATTTATTTAGTATCAGTTTATTCTAGGAATTTAAAAAATGAGTAACATCATCAAAGCTCTTGAAGAAGAGCAAATGAAATCAGACCTACCTAAATTTGCACCAGGTGACACTGTTGTAGTTCAAGTTAAGGTAAAAGAAGGTGACCGTGAGCGTCTACAGGCTTTCGAAGGCGTTGTAATCGCAATCCGTAACCGTGGTCTACACTCTGCTTTCACTGTACGTAAGATCTCTAACGGTGAAGGTGTTGAGCGTACGTTCCAAACACACTCTCCAATCGTTGATAGCATCGAAGTTAAACGCCGTGGTGCAGTACGTCGTGCCAAGTTGTACTACCTACGTGAGCGTTCTGGTAAGTCTGCTCGTATCAAAGAGAAACTTGCTAAGAAGTAATGCTATAACTAGCGTTCTCATCTTAAACGGAGTCCTTTTAGGGCTCCGTTTTTTTATTTGTGTAATTAGCTTGCTCGTTTCTTTTCTCCCGACCTGCACTGTCGATGCTCATGCACTGACGTACACTCCACGCCTCTACCTTGCTGTGAATAGATTCCTGATGCCGCTATGGCTCCTCGGAATGACAGGAAATGATGGTCAAAGATTATATAGCACTGAGGTTAAAATTCGTCATTCTGGACAGCGACGAAGGAGCGTGATTCAGATTCCCCAAGAAGGAACCTAGGGTATTCCTTTACCCTAGGTCTTAATTTAATACTGGTCTTCAGACCAGCCATCACTGTCGGACATATCGGGTGCGCCTGGGATGGTGTTTTCTTCATCTGCCCATTCACCAAAATCAATCATTTGGCATTGTTTACTGCAGAAAGGGCGATGAGGACTTTGTTCTCCCCATTCTACGTCGGCGCCACATTGTGGGCATTGAACGATGGTAACTTTAGACATAGTTGAGCGTCCCATTACTAATTGGTGTTAAAGGGTAGTATACCTAAACGAATTAAAGATGGCTTATTCAACGCGCTATTGCTGCTACGAAATTTTATCAAATATAAGCGCAATAAAGCGTTGAATTTTAGATTATGGAGGCGAGGCGTAGTGTCGTCTTAGCTGCAAACAGCAAGTTCAAATTCAATATCTTGTGTGCATGCTTGACCGTTTTCAAACGACATGAACTTGATCGCAAAGCGGTTTTTATGGCCTGAAATCATAGGATACACGCCATATTCCATTGGGATGTGAAGTCTTAGAATGTTGGCTTCATCAGCGTCACTTTGGAAGAAACCTGCACGACCGATTTGAGCTTTGAAATGTCCGGTCTCTCTAGTGAGCTTTAACCATAACGAAAGCGCATCAGATAAGGGCTTTAAGCTTGCTTGCCACTGTTGTGCATCACGCTTTTTACGTTCAATAGGTAGATGAAGCCAGTAGTGTAATGCTGGCAGATCAAAACAGCATGAACCACCCGGTAGATTAAAGCGTTGACGGATAGAGCTTAGGAAGCGATCTTCTTTTAATGCTTGGCCAAAACGTTCAGCACCCATTAGTTGGCTATGAACGACATCTATCTCTTGTAGTAGGGTATTTAATGCGTCTTGATCGACACCATCAACATTGAGCCAATGGCGGTACGACAGCCGCTGCTTCTCAAGATCTTTAGCCAGTTCACTTTTCAGTTGGATTTGTTCGAAGATCTCAACCATATCGAATAACGCACGGAAAAACAGTTGATACTGATGATTTTCGCTAAACCCAGAGGCCAAGTGAGCCTGACGCAGCAGAGACTCTACTCTTAGATAAATACGAGTTTTCTCATTTAACGGATGTTCAAATTTGTGCGTGGTCATCGACATAAGCCTTTGTGAGTTTCGTTCCTATTTTCGCAGATTTTTCTTACACATGGCTAGGTACTTTTCGTGCAAATCTGTGATTTGAAGCAAAAGATCAGGGTCACTTGGATTATTCTTAACCACATCGTCTGCAAGCGCGAGCCTTTGCTCTCTTGATGCTTGAGAGGCAAGGATGGCGCGAACTTGATCTTCACTCACATTGTCTCGTTTCATCGTGCGAGATATCTGTGTATTCGGTTCTACATCGACGACAAGAACGCGATCACACAAACTATCTAGCTTGTTTTCTACGAGCAACGGCACCACAAGTAACGCATACTCTGAAGTGACTTGCTGCAAATCTTCGATCATCTTTTCACGAATTATCGGGTGCAACAGTGCGTTGAGCCATGCTTTTTCATCTGAACTCGAAAAGATTTTTTCTCTCAGCTTTGCGCGATCTAAAGTTTGGTCTTCACGAACGATATCGTGACCAAAATGTTCAATAATCGCGTTTAGGCCGGGAGTACCTGGCTCGACAACTTCTCTTGCTACAATGTCGGCATCGACGATATCGATTTTAAATTGTTGTTTGAACAGATTCGCGACGGTTGTTTTTCCACTAGCGATACCACCTGTTAAACCAATAACCAAAGCCATTTACACTCCTAGAACTGAAGTAAAGTACCAGTTTAAAATCTGGTCGCCCCAAATTAAGCTTATCCAACCAGCAATTGCTAAGTAAGGACCGAAAGGGAAAGCTTTTTCAATTCCCTGCTTTTGCAAGCGTAGTTGAATGATGCCAAATACGATGCCAACCACAGAAGAAAGTAGAATGATCATCGGCAGTGACTGCCAACCTAGCCAAGCTCCTAGTGCCGCTAGTAGTTTAAAATCACCATACCCCATTCCTTCTTTACCAGTAAGTAACTTAAAGCCCCAGTAAACGGACCAGAGACATAGGTAACCAGCAATAGCACCAATGACAGAATCTTGTAGAGTAACAGGACTTATTTCGACTAATGCTAAGGCAATGCCAGCCCAAGTTAATGGTAATGTTAATTGGTCAGGTAACAACATAGTATCGAGATCGATAAATGTTGCGGCGATTAAGATAAAAGTGAAAAAGAGTAGTGCAACGGTAAAGTAACTAAAACCAAAGTAATAAGCGATAAAGCCTGAGCAGAATGCAGTGAGCAGTTCAATCAGTAGATAGCGTGCACTAATGGTTGCCTGACAGCTGTGACATTTACCTTTTAAGAGCAGCCAGCTAATCACAGGAATGTTGTCTCGAATACGTATCGATGTTGCGCATTTCTGGCAGGAGGAGCGTGGAACGCTCAAGGTCAGCACTTCTTTAGGAGGTTCTATTTTGTATTCAGGAAATGACTCGGCACATTCGCGTCGCCATTCTAGTTCCATGATTTTAGGTAGTCGATAAATAACCACATTGAGGAAGCTACCCACGATCAGACCGAAGATGGTGGCAAACACAACGAATAGCCAAGGGTAGTACTGGAATACTTCCATATTTGTCTCTTGAGCGATGAGTGAAATCAGCAAGATGCTGTTTTAAAGGAGTTAACAGCTCATTCTAGCCCAATACACTCATTAAGTTAAAGATTGGCAAGTACATTGCTGTCACTAATCCGCCAACAACGATACCTAAAAAAACGATAATTAGTGGCTCTAGAATTTTACTAAGGTTGTCGACGGTGTTATCGACTTCAAACTCGTAGATCGTTGCAACTTTATTGAGCATGTCGTCAAGTCGACCAGACTCTTCACCGATCATGACCATTTGTAACACTAATTCAGGGAACACATTACAGTTACGCATGGCAACATACATTGGCATACCTGCGGCGGTATCACGGTAAACTTCTTCTATGGCGAGTTGATAGTGTAAGTTTCCTGAGGTTTTTGATGTGGTTTTTAAACTGGTTAGAATTGGAATACCCGCTGTAAAGCTTGTGGCGAGTGTTCGACTAAATTTGGCGATAGCGGCTTTTGATAATACGGGCCCGAGGACAGGAAATTTAAGCACAGAGCGATTGAGCATTAAGCGAAAAGAATCTGAACGCTTAGAGAGGATTCTCGCTGAGATGAATAGACTGATAGAGCCTAGTGCTATAAATGGGCTCCAGTTTTGTGTCCAGGCGGAAAGATCTAACACTTGCCTGGTAAACCACGGTAAGTCAGCACCAAAACCAACAAACATTTTTTCAAACTCGGGAATGACTTTGGTGAGCATGATAAACGACACTCCTAACGCGACTAGCACTACCATGGCTGGGTAAATCAGTGCTTTGATCACTTTCGCACGAAGCTGCTCATTTTTTTCTCGGTAGGTGGCTAAGCGCTCGAACACTTCCGCTAAGTTACCGGATTGCTCACCTGTTGCGATAAGGTCGGTATAGAGTGGGTCAAAGTGTTCACTTGCAGTGCGCATTGCTTTTGACATGGGCGTCCCTGCTTCAACGGCGCGTGTCACACTCATCAAAATGGATTTCATCTCTGCTTTTTTGTGATTTTCTGATACCAATTTTAAAGCCTGAACTAAGGGTACACCGGTTATCAACATCGTCGAAATCTGACGGGTAAACACCGTGATGTCTCTGGCTTTCACGCGATGGCTGAGTTTAGTGAGAAACGAAATACTGCTTTTCTTTAACTTCTTGATCTTGATGTGCTGTGCGTCTAGACGCTCGCGTACTTCAATTTCTGTCATCGCGAGGGTTTGTCCAGACGTCTTTTTGCCAGAACTGTTGATGCCTTTCCAGCGGAAGTTTTTAAGTTGTGGTGTAGTGCTTTTCATGGATGTGACTGCTGATTAAAGGATTAAAAATAAAGTACGCGCTGTAGTTCACTAAAACTTGTGATTCCTTGTTTGAGTTTTTCTATGCCCGACATTTGTAACGTGCTCATACCATTTGCGATGGCGAGTTTTTCTAGTTCATGTACCGAGGCGCCTTTAATAAGCGCTTCGGAAAGAAATTCATCAAAGCGCATCACTTCATAAATCCCCGTTCGGCCGGAATAACCATGGGTACACTCATTACATCCATCGGGATTGGCTTTAAAAATGTTGTCGCTTGCTTGAATTCCAAGGTGTTGTAGCTGAACGGTAAGCTCTTGTGATTGTTTACAGTGCGAGCACAGTTTACGGGCCAAGCGCTGGGCAATAATCAAATTAAGAGATGAGGCCAAGTTAAAGCTTTCTACGCCCATGTTTGATAAACGAATAACCGTTTCAGCCGCAGAATTGGTATGCAAGGTTGAAAGTACTAAGTGACCGGTTTGCGATGCTTTTATAGCGATTTCGGCGGTGTCTAAGTCACGAATCTCACCGACCATTACCACATCCGGGTCTTGACGTAAGAAAGAGCGCAGGGCTTCGGCAAAACCAAAACCAATCTTAGGCTGAACTTGAACTTGGTTAATGCCCGATAAGTTAATTTCTACTGGGTCTTCTGCCGTGGAAATGTTGATTTCTGGCTTATTGAGGATACTTAGCCCAGTGTATAGAGAAACGGTTTTACCGCTCCCTGTTGGGCCTGTCATCAGAATCATGCCTTGTGGGCGACGCAGCGCATCCAAGTACAATTGTTTTTGTTGTTCGCTATAACCAAGCTTGTCGATATCCAATGACGCAGAGCTGCTGTCGAGCAGTCGTAGTACAATTTTCTCTCCGAATAGAGTCGGTAGCGTGGATACACGCATATCAATTGCGGTGTCTTGATTCAACTTGAGCTTAATACGCCCATCTTGTGGTAAACGTCGCTCTGCAATATCAAGTTTAGAGAGGATTTTGATACGAGCGGATAAGCGGCGACTTAAGTGGCTTGGTGGCTGCTGTGTTTCAATTAAGATGCCATCACAGCGTAGGCGCACGCGGTACATCTTTTCATAAGGCTCAAAGTGGATATCGGATGCGCCTTTGCGCACAGCGTCCAACAGAATTTGGTTGATGTAACGGCTAACAGGAGACTCATCTTGGCTCAAGTCTTCAATGTTGTCGATTTCATCTGCGCCCACGTCAACCAGATTGGCTAACTCTTCTTGGTTGATCTCTTTTAACCCGGACTTCTCATGACTCAATGAACGACCATACAAGCGTCGAATTGCCGCGCTGAGTTGACTAAAATCCCCCAAGACCAATTCAACCTGTAAACCAGTGGCAAAGCGAAAATCATCTTCTGCTTGTTGGTTGGTGGGGTCGGCAACGGCGAGTAATAACGTTGAAGACGTACGCTGGAGTGGGAGTGCGTTATGTCGTGTGATTAATTCACGTAGACCGAGTTGTTGACAAAGCGAAGCGTACTCGTACTGAGATAACTCGGGCTGATTTAAACCAAAGAGAGAACTTAAGTGATCAGCGAGCTCACTTGACGTGAAGAATCCAGAACTGAGTAAAGCTTCCGGCATCGAAATGCCAGAAGCTTTGACTTGCTCTATTAACGATTCTTCTTGGGAAAAGGTCAGTACTCCTTTTTGACGAAGAATGGTTGAGAGGTTTGTTAACATTAGGTTTTATCTACAAGCTTTTGGTACTTCATTGCTTGTTAATTTGCTATTAGTTGTAAATGTACATGCCCACCCACTATTTGACTTGGCAATTTCTACAAAGGCCGTGCTTATAGAAGAAGTATTACCAAATAGGAACTTAATGGTTCCATTTGCACCGCTGATACTCTCGAATGATAGAGTGCCAAGTTTGTTCATTCCTGACGTTGCACCAACAGCAGTAAAGCCCGCGGAATCATTAGTCGGGAAAGCACCGACTTCTTGAATATGCATATCTATATTAGTGATAAGAGATTTAGCGGTTGCTAACCCAGTAGCTGCTTCTGACTTTTTTACATAGTTTTGATAAGCAGGGATCGCGATAGCTGATAGCACCCCAATAATTGCTACCACAATCATCAATTCAATTAGCGTAAAACCTTGCTGTTTTTTCTGTTTACTGTTTTTCATTTTTAACCCTTTCCTAAAAATTAATAATGCTCTTGCATTGGCGAAAGATTATGGAGAGTTAAGGTGGGTTGAAAATGGGGAAGAGATGGGCTCTCGAGTGAGATAAAACTCTTTGGTGAAAAGTTGCATATCGCATGCAGGGTTTTGCGAGTAGTACTATTTTTTTAGTGGATAAAAAGAAAGGGCCAATTGGCCCTTTTAAATGATGAGTTACTCACAACTCACTGAGTTAGTTGAAGTAATTGAGATTTGTTGCTTTTATTATTTGAAGCGCATCGAAAGATCCATCGCTTTTAAATGCTTAGTCAACGCGCCTACCGAAATGTAATCGACACCGGTTTCTGCGTATTCTGCGATGGTCTCTAGCGTAATGTTGCCGGAGTTCTCTAAAGCGGCACGACCTGCGTTAATCGCTACGGCTTCACGCATCATTTCTTTTGTGAAGTTATCGAGCATGATGATGTCGGCACCAACCTCTATCGCTTGTTTCAACTCTTCTAAGCTTTCCGTTTCTACTTCTACCGGTTTGCCTGGGTTAAGCTCTTTCGCTTTTTGGATGGCTTGGGTGATGCCACCACAAGCAATAATGTGGTTTTCTTTAATGAGGTAAGCGTCGAACACGCCGATGCGATGGTTAAAGCCACCACCACACGTCACGGCGTATTTTAATGCGCTACGCAGACCAGGAATGGTTTTGCGTGTATCTAGTAGACGACACTCAGTATGCGCGATTTTTTCAGCGTACTCTGCGGTAACTGTTGCGCAGCCAGACAGCGTTTGGATGAAATTCATTGCGTTACGCTCACCAGTCAACAAGTCACGAGCAGGGCCTGTCAGCGTGCAAAGGGTTTGGTTAGGTTCGACTTTATCGCCGTCCTTCACGTGCCATTCAATGCTGACCTTACCACCGAGCTGTTTAAAAACTTCATCAGCCCATGCTTGACCACAGAACACACCATGCTCACGAGTAATAATCGTTGCGGTATTAACCGCCTCGGCAGGGATCAAAGATGCAGTAATGTCGTTATCTGCGTCTACACTGACACCTAGATCTTCTTTTAAGGTATCAGCGACAGAGCGAGTGATCTCTAAAGGGAGTTGTTGTTTAAGGTATTCTAGGCGTTCTTGAATGTTGTGTGTGTTCTTCATCGCAAATCTTGTCTTGAAAGGGAGATGGCAACGAATGATACTCTCCGGTGTCAATAATTTCAGCAGTTAATTTGCAAAGTAGAGAGGTTGATATGCGCCCAATTATCGAGAATGGCTGGCTGACACAAGCAAAGCATGTTCCGTCACCATTTTTTGATGCCCGCTCTGATATAAACGACATCTCTCTGCTGGTGGTACACAATATCAGTTTGCCTCCTGGGCAGTTTGGTGGACCATATATAGAGGACTTCTTCACTGGCAAGCTAGACCCAAATGAACATCCATTTTTTGAAGTCATTCACAAAATGGGCGTTTCTGCACATTGCTTGATTAAAAGAAACGGCGAGGTTGTTCAATTTGTTTCTTTTCTTGATAGAGCATGGCATGCCGGTCAATCCAGTTTCGCAGGCAGGGAGCGTTGTAATGACTATTCCATTGGTATCGAGCTTGAAGGGACAGAATTTACTGCCTACACAGAAGCGCAATATCAATCACTTGCAGAGATCACTGAGGTGATTATGCAGTCTTATCCTCAAATCACCCCGCCACGAATTACCGGTCATCAATATATTGCGCCCTTGAGAAAAAGCGATCCTGGTCTAAGCTTTGATTGGGTGAAATATAGACTGCTTATACAGCGTTGATTTGTAGCGAAAGTGTAAATTCAAAAAAGCGAAATAAATAAGGCATACGATCAGGTATGCCTTTTTTTGATACCAGAAATATTAATGATTGTTAAAAGTTAACTACATTTTTACGCTCGTACATGCCGTTTTGGTGAATAAATAGACTGATAATTTTGTCATTTTCTGTATTTCTTTTCCAAAACTGCTAGCACGTCGACTTCCCATTTGTATGCTTTATGTAATTGGTCATACCAATTCTATTGCTGTTTTAACAGTCGATTGTTATCAGAGTGTTGGAAGTAAGCTCGTTCTATGATTTAGGTCAATTTTCGGCTGGACAGTGGCGTTTTAATTATGTTAATTTCTGCACCAACTTAAAATTGGTATTACCAATTACCTGCAAGAGTAGAAGAACAATAAATTATGGCTTATCAAAGGATTCGTCAGCCAAAACTCTCTGATGTTATAGAACAAGAGTTAGAAAGGTTGATAGTGGAAGGAACATTGTCTCCGGGGCAACAACTGCCTCCAGAGCGTGAACTGGCAAAACAGTTCGATGTGTCTCGTCCTTCAGTCCGAGAAGCCATTCAACGCTTGGAAGCGAAGCGTTTGTTGACTCGTCGCCAAGGTGGCGGAACATTCGTAAGTGAGAATATCTGGAAGAGCTTTTCAGATCCCTTGTTGAATTTGTTGTCTAGTCATTCTGAAACCCAGCTTGATGTGCTTGAGTCTCGTCATGCAATGGAAGGAATTTCAGCTTACTTTGCAGCTTTACGTGGTACCGAAGAAGATTTTGCGCGTATTCAAGGTTGCCTTGAACGCATTAGCCAAGAGCAAGCAAACAACGATATCGAAGCTGAATCTGCGGAAGTGATGCAATTTTTGATCGCTTTGACAGAAGCCGCGCACAACGTGGTTTTGTTGCACATTGTTCGAAGCTTAGCACCTTTGCTTGAGCAAAATATTCTACAAAATTTTAAATTACTACGTCGCCGCCCAGAAGCGGTCGAGAAAGTCAGTAAACACCGAGCCAATATCGTGGATGCGATTGTTTCTGGTCAGCCTGAAAAGGCGCGAGAAATGTCCCACTCGCACTTGGCTTACATCGAAGAAACATTGTTGGATTTGACTCGAGAAGAGTCTCGACGAGAGCGTTCTCTACGTCGAATTCAGCAGGGTAATGACTCGTAAGAGCGTTACTTAAATAAGTAGATCCAACCAACAGAAGGATAGATCGCCATGTCTGATATGAAGCATGACGTAGATGCACTGGAAACTCAAGAATGGCTACAAGCGCTTGAGTCAGTTGTACGTGAAGAAGGTCTAGAGCGTGCTCAATTCCTATTAGAGCAAGTTCTAGATAAAGCACGTCTAGACGGTGTTGATATGCCAACAGGTATCACAACTAACTACATCAACACGATTCCTGCAGACCAAGAACCAGCATACCCAGGTGACACAACACTTGAGCGTCGTATTCGCTCAATTATTCGTTGGAACGCTATCATGATCGTTCTACGTGCATCTAAGAAAGACCTAGAGCTAGGCGGCCACATGGCGTCTTTCCAGTCTTCTGCTGCGTTCTACGAGACATGTTTCAACCACTTCTTCCGTGCACCAAACGAGAAGGATGGTGGCGACCTAGTTTACTACCAAGGTCACATTTCACCAGGTATCTACTCACGTGCATTCGTTGAAGGTCGTCTAACTGAAGAGCAGCTAGACAACTTCCGTCAAGAAGTAGACGGCAAAGGTATTCCTTCATACCCGCACCCTAAACTGATGCCTGAATTCTGGCAGTTCCCGACAGTATCGATGGGCCTAGGTCCAATCGCTTCTATCTACCAAGCTCGTTTCCTTAAGTACCTAGAAGGCCGTGGTCTTAAAGATACTTCAGAGCAGCGCGTTTACGCGTTCCTAGGTGACGGTGAGATGGATGAGCCAGAATCACGTGGTGCTATCTCTTTTGCTGCGCGTGAGAAACTAGATAACCTATGCTTCCTAATCAACTGTAACCTACAGCGTCTAGATGGCCCTGTAATGGGTAACGGTAAGATCATTCAAGAACTTGAAGGTCTGTTCAAAGGTGCTGGTTGGAACGTAGTGAAAGTAATCTGGGGTAACAACTGGGATTCACTACTAGCTAAAGATACGACTGGTAAGCTTCTACAGCTTATGAATGAAACGATCGACGGCGACTACCAAACATTCAAATCAAAAGATGGCGCGTACGTACGTGAGCACTTCTTTGGTAAGTACCCAGAGACAGCTGCACTTGTTGCTGACATGACTGATGACGAAATCTTCGCACTTAAGCGTGGTGGTCACGAGTCTTCTAAGCTATACGCGGCATACAAAAACGCGGCAGAAACTAAAGGTCGTCCAACAGTAATCCTAGCTAAGACTGTTAAAGGTTACGGCATGGGTGAAGCGGCTGAAGGTAAGAACATCGCGCACCAAGTTAAGAAGATGGACATGACTCACGTACTACACCTACGTGATCGTCTAGGTCTTCAAGACATCCTAACTGACGAAGCAGTGAAAGAACTTCCGTACCTGAAACTTGAAGAAGGTTCAAAAGAGTACGAATACCTACACGCTCGTCGTAAAGCGCTACACGGCTACACGCCACAGCGTCTACCAAAATTCACTCAAGAATTCATCGTTCCTGAGCTAGAAGAATTCAAGCCACTACTAGAAGAACAGAAGCGTGATATCTCTTCTACTATGGCATTCGTACGTGCACTAAACGTTCTACTTAAGAACAAGAACATTGGTAAGAACATCGTTCCTATCATTGCTGACGAAGCACGTACATTCGGTATGGAAGGTCTGTTCCGTCAAATCGGTATCTACAACCCGCACGGCCAAACATACACACCAGAAGACCGTGGCGTTGTTTCTTACTACAAAGAAGCGACTTCAGGTCAGGTTCTACAAGAAGGTATCAACGAGCTAGGTGCTATGTCTTCATGGGTTGCTGCTGCGACTTCATACTCGACAAACGACCTACCAATGATTCCGTTCTACATCTACTACTCAATGTTCGGCTTCCAACGTGTTGGCGACATGGCGTGGATGGCTGGTGACCAACAAGCACGTGGTTTCCTACTAGGTGCAACTGCGGGTCGTACAACGTTGAACGGTGAAGGTCTACAGCACGAAGACGGCCACTCGCACATTTTGGCGGGTACGGTTCCTAACTGTATTTCTTACGACCCAACGTTCGCGTACGAAGTAGCTGTAATCATGCAAGACGGTATCCGTCGCATGTACGGTCCAGAACAAGAAAACGTGTTCTACTACCTAACGCTAATGAACGAAAACTACGCAATGCCAGCAATGCCAGAAGGCGCTGAAGAAGGCATCCGTAAAGGTATCTACAAGCTAGAAACTTACACGGGCGACAAAGCGAAAGTTCAGCTAATGAGTTCTGGTACTATCATGAATGAAGTACGTAAAGCAGCTCAAATCCTAAGCGAAGATTACGGTGTTGCTTCTGATGTTTACTCTGTAACGTCATTCAACGAACTAACTCGCGATGGCCAAGATGCAGAGCGTTTCAACATGCTTCACCCAGAAGCGGAAGCGAAAGTACCTTACATCCAAACAGTAATGGGTACTGAACCTGCTATCGCAGCAACTGACTACATGAAGAACTACGCAGAGCAGGTTCGTGCATACATTCCTGCTGAGTCTTTCAAAGTTCTTGGTACTGATGGCTTCGGTCGTTCAGACAGCCGTGAAAACCTACGTCGTCACTTCGAAGTGAACGCAGGTTACGTAGTAGTAGCAGCGCTAACTGAACTAGCGAAACGTGGCGAAGTTGAGAAATCTGTAGTTGCAGAAGCAATTAAGAAATTCGACATCGACACAGAGAAAACAAACCCGCTATACGCTTAATTAAGAAGGTAGATAAGAAATGGCAATCGAAATTAATGTACCAGACATCGGTGCGGATGAGGTTGAAGTTACTGAGATTCTTGTAAGCGTTGGCGACAAGGTTGAAGAAGAGCAGTCTCTGATCACAGTTGAAGGCGATAAAGCTTCTATGGAAGTTCCTGCTTCTCAAGCGGGTATCGTTAAAGAAATCAAAGTTGCAGAAGGCGACAAGGTTTCTACTGGTTCTCTAATCATGATTTTCGAAGCCGAGGGTGCAGCTGACGCTGCACCTGCTCCTGCGGCAGAAGCAGCTCCAGCAGCAGCTCCAGCTCCAGCAGCAGCGGCAGAACTAAAAGAAGTTCACGTACCAGACATCGGTGGTGATGAAGTAGAAGTTACTGAAATCATGGTTGCCGTTGGCGACAGCATCGAAGAAGAGCAATCTCTTCTAACTGTTGAAGGCGACAAAGCTTCTATGGAAGTTCCAGCGCCATTCGCAGGTACTCTAAAAGAGATCAAAGTTGCAGCAGGCGATAAAGTATCGACTGGCTCACTTATCATGGTATTCGAAACAGCAGGTTCAGGCGCTCCAGCAGCACCAGCGGCAGCTGAAGCTCCTGCGGCAGCAGCTCCAGCAGCGTCTGCGGCAAAAGAAGTGAACGTTCCAGATATCGGCGGCGACGAAGTTGAAGTTACTGAGATCATGGTTGCGGTTGGCGACACAGTGGAAGAAGAGCAATCTCTAATCACTGTTGAAGGTGACAAAGCTTCTATGGAAGTTCCTGCACCATTCGCTGGCACAGTTAAAGAAATCAAGATTGCAGCTGGCGACAAAGTGTCTACTGGCTCACTAATCATGGTATTCGAAGTGGCGGGTGCAGCACCTGCTCCTGCAGCAGCTCCAGCTCCAGCTCCAGTT
>NZ_JADDYG010000005.1:122918-126171 GCF_015163535.1 Vibrio sp. OPT46
GAAGCTCCGGCGGCAGCAGCTCCAGCAGCGACTGGCGATTTCAAAGAAAACGATGAGTACGCTCACGCGTCTCCAGTTGTTCGTCGTCTAGCGCGTGAATTTGGCGTTAATCTTTCTAAGGTTAAAGGTTCTGGTCGTAAGAGCCGTATCCTAAAAGAAGACGTTCAAGCTTACGTGAAAGATGCACTTAAGCGTCTTGAGTCTGGCGCAGGTGCAGCAGCATCTGGCAAAGGCGACGGCGCGGCTCTTGGTCTACTACCATGGCCAAAAGTGGACTTCAGCAAGTTTGGTGAGACAGAAGTTCAACCGCTATCTCGCATTAAGAAGATCTCTGGCGCAAACCTACACCGTAACTGGGTAATGATCCCGCACGTTACACAGTGGGATAACGCAGACATCACGGCTCTTGAAGCATTCCGTAAAGAGCAAAACGCGATTGAAGCGAAGAAAGACACTGGCATGAAGATCACACCACTTGTGTTCATCATGAAAGCGGTAGCTAAAGCGCTTGAAGCGTTCCCAGCGTTCAACTCTTCTCTATCAGAAGACGGTGAGAGCCTAATTCTGAAGAAATACGTGAATGTTGGTATCGCGGTAGATACACCAAACGGTCTAGTTGTTCCTGTATTTAAAGACGTGAACAAGAAAGGCATCTACGAGCTATCTGAAGAGCTAATGGCGGTTTCTAAGAAAGCACGTGCTGGTAAGCTAACTGCGGCTGACATGCAAGGTGGCTGTTTCACTATCTCTAGCCTAGGCGGTATCGGCGGTACAGCGTTTACTCCAATCGTAAACGCACCAGAAGTTGGTATCCTAGGTGTGTCTAAGTCAGAAATGAAACCGGTATGGAACGGTAAAGAGTTCGAACCGCGTCTACAACTTCCACTGTCTCTATCATACGACCACCGTGTGATCGATGGTGCTGAAGGTGCGCGCTTCATCACTTACCTAAACTCATGTCTATCTGACATTCGTCGTCTAGTTCTGTAATAGAAATTAGATGAATGAGAGGCGGCAACTTAGCCGCCTCTGCTAATCATAATTACCGACAATTTGGTTATCAGCCTTGCTTCGTTCAGGGTTTTCACAATCGAATTGTTGTCTAGCTCACAGGCTAAATTGATTTACTTTTCACACCATTAACATCTCTGTAAACTGTTAGCGGTCTGAAAATAACTGTTTAAAACAAATCTCTCTTAAACATAAAAAATCGAT
This sequence comes from Vibrio sp. OPT46, assembly GCF_015163535.1. NCBI lineage: Bacteria > Pseudomonadati > Pseudomonadota > Gammaproteobacteria > Vibrionales > Vibrionaceae > Vibrio > Vibrio sp. OPT46. Next base: position 124,134 of record NZ_JADDYG010000005.1, read on the forward strand.
ACCCACTCAGCCTGTTAGGGATAATGACTACAAGAGGTCAAAATGAGCAAAGAAATTAAAGCCCAAGTTGTTGTACTTGGTTCTGGTCCTGCTGGTTACTCCGCTGCATTCCGTTGTGCGGACTTAGGTCTTGAAACTGTACTAGTTGAACGTTACAGCACGCTTGGCGGTGTATGTCTGAACGTGGGTTGTATCCCATCTAAAGCACTGCTTCACGTTTCTAAAGTAATTGAAGAAGCGAAAGCGATGGCTGACCACGGCGTTGTGTTCGGTGAGCCTCAAACAGACATCAGCAAAATCCGCATCTGGAAAGAAAAAGTTGTTAACCAACTAACTGGCGGCCTAAGCGGTATGGCTAAGATGCGTAACGTAACAGTAGTTAACGGTTACGGTAAGTTCACTGGCCCTAACTCTATCCTTGTAGAAGGCGAAGGTGAGCCAACAGTTGTTAACTTTGACAACGCAATCGTTGCGGCTGGTTCTCGTCCAATCAAACTGCCATTTATCCCGCATGAAGACCCACGTATTTGGGACTCTACTGACGCTCTTGAACTAAAAGAAGTGCCAGAAAAACTGCTTATCATGGGCGGTGGTATCATCGGTCTAGAAATGGGTACGGTTTACCACTCTCTAGGTTCTAAAGTTGAAGTTGTTGAAATGTTTGACCAGGTAATTCCTGCAGCAGACAAAGATATCGTGAAAGTATTTACTAAGCGTATCAAAGACAAGTTCAAGCTAATGCTAGAAACGAAAGTAACAGCAGTTGAAGCAAAAGAAGACGGTATCTACGTTTCAATGGAAGGCAAGAAAGCGCCAGCTGAAGCTGAGCGTTACGATGCGGTTCTAGTTGCTATCGGTCGTGTACCAAATGGTAAGCTAATCGACGGTGAAAAAGCGGGTCTAGAAATTGACGAGCGCGGCTTCATCAACGTTGATAAGCAAATGCGTACTAACGTTCCTCACATCTTCGCGATCGGTGATATCGTTGGTCAACCAATGCTTGCTCACAAAGGTGTGCATGAAGGTCACGTAGCTGCTGAAGTTATCTCTGGTAAGAAGCACTACTTCGACCCTAAAGTTATCCCTTCAATTGCGTACACTGAGCCAGAAGTGGCTTGGGTTGGTAAGACTGAAAAAGAAGCGAAAGAAGAAGGCATCAAGTACGAAGTAGCAACATTCCCATGGGCAGCATCAGGTCGTGCAATCGCATCTGACTGTGCAGACGGTATGACTAAGCTAATCTTCGACAAAGAAACTCACCGCGTAATCGGTGGTGCTATCGTTGGTACTAACGGTGGTGAACTACTTGGTGAAATCGGCCTTGCAATTGAGATGGGCTGTGATGCAGAAGATATCGCTCTGACTATCCACGCTCACCCAACTCTACACGAGTCTGTAGGTCTGGCTGCTGAAGTATTTGAAGGTTCAATCACTGACCTGCCAAACAAAAAAGCAGTTAAGAAGAAGTAAGCTTTTTCTGACTGAATGATAGAAGCCGCTGCATTGCAGCGGTTTTTTTATGCTTGTTATATAGAAATATAAATGTGTGCTTAGCTGACAGCAGACAATAAAAAGCCCACCAAACGGTGGGCTGACATATATTACGAGCTAAGCTTTAGTGTTCACGGTTGTAAATGCAAAGCATATCTAAGTATGAATTCACTAGATGTTTCAGCTCCGCTTCACCTTTAGCGCGGTTCGCTTGGACAAACAGTGAGTAACAAATACCGTGGAACAGGTTTGCCAAGTGTTCTGAATCGTGCTGGTCACACACTTCGCCACGTTCAATTGCTTTAATGAACATGTTTTGTACCAGCAACTGGTTAGTACGGTTAGTTGAAACAAACAATGGCCATACTTCGTCACGTGTTGAAGCACTCCACTCGAACCATACTTTTAGCCAGTGACAATCTTGGCTGACAAGCTCGATCATCGCATTAGTAATATTGGCGATGTTTTCACGTGCATGTAAGTCTAGGTCTATGTTATCCGATAGGAAGTTTGAGAACTGACGTACGACGTGATTGAGAACTTCATC
>NZ_JADDYG010000005.1:126181-127940 GCF_015163535.1 Vibrio sp. OPT46
GTCTTGGCTGACAAGCTCGATCATCGCATTCGTAATATTGGCGATGTTTTCACGTGCATGTAAGTCTAGGTCTATGTTATCCGATAGGAAGTTTGAGAACTGACGTACGACGTGATTGAGAACTTCATCCACCAAGTCTTCGCGTGTAGGGAAGTAGTTAAAAACAGTCGCTACAGAAACTTGAGCAATTTCTGCGATATCTGCGTGACCACCACGACCGATGCCGCGGCGCGCAAATACTTCCAATGCGATTTCCATTAACTGTTGCTTACGCTTAATTGGAGAAAGCCTAGTTCTAGGTCTCTTTGCAATTGAGTCCATATCCATTTTCCTTGCCATTTGAGTTGATATTGGGGGTAACCCCCTAATTGATTATTTTAATAGTTGCTTAAAGCAGTGATGAGTGTAATGGTGCATATGCACAAGGTCAACATCTGTAGAACAATTTATATACAGTAATGTCATTATTATTGATAAATTTAGCTATGAACTTTATAAAACTAAGACCTTCTTCCAAGATTTTTTGGCAACAGGATGCGACTTTCAACCCAATGAACGTGGTGATACACTACACGCCGTAAGATTAGGTGATCGTTTGCGTGCGACTTACCTCAACCCACAAATTTAGATTGAGCACAGTATGAAACATACAATAGAAGTCATGATTTCTGAGCAAGAAGTTCAGGAGCGAGTTCGTGAATTAGGCAAACAAATTACAGAGCGTTATCAAGGTAGTGAAGATCTTGTGTTGGTAGGCTTATTGCGTGGCTCATTTGTATTTATGGCAGACTTGGCACGTGCTATCGAACTGACTCACCAAGTTGATTTTATGACTGCGTCAAGCTACGGCAATACGATGGAAAGCTCACGTGACGTTCGTATCTTGAAAGATTTGGATGATGACATCAAAGGTAAAGACATTCTGCTTGTTGAAGACATCATTGACACTGGTAACACACTAAATAAAATCCGTGAGATTCTTTCGCTACGTGAGCCGAAGTCTATCGCTATTTGTACGCTCCTAGATAAGCCATCTCGTCGTGAAGTGAATGTTCCTGTGGATTGGATTGGTTTCGAAATTCCAGATGAATTTGTCGTTGGGGTGGGTATTGATTACGCGCAGAAATACCGCCACTTACCATACATCGGTAAAGTTGTACCTCAAGAATAATCATTGAGTTCAGCATTAAAAATATAAAAAACGCCCATCTAAGATGGGCGTTTTTCGTTCAACTTTTAGATATGACTTAGCGACAAAGGAGCTTGTTGTCTGTATTTAGAATCGTCGAAAGAGCTTTCTGGTAAGACGCTTCTACGGTTTCCTTAGAGTTAGAACGAATGCCTAAGTACTCTAAGCGACCATCTTCAATTCCGTATACCACACCATGAATTTCAACATCTTGCCCACGCTCCCAAGCGTTTTGCAGGATGGTTGAGTTACCCAAGTTGTACACTTGCTCTGCAACATTAAGCTCGCCTAGTTTATCCGCTCGATCTTGTTGCGGCATTTGATCTAGGTAAGTGCGGTGTTTGAAATAGATATCTCTGATATGTAACAGCCAATTATTAATAAGGCCTAGCTTAGGGTTATCAATGGCTGCATTTACGCCACCACATCCATAGTGTCCACAGACAATGATGTGTTTAACCTTAAGAACGTCTACAGCGTACTGGACGACCGATAGACAGTTGAGATCAGTATGGATAACTTGGTTTGCAACATTCCGATGAACAAAGAGTTCACCTGAGTATAACCCGG
>NZ_JADDYG010000005.1:127950-137845 GCF_015163535.1 Vibrio sp. OPT46
TGTGCGGTGTTTGAAATAGATATCTCTGATATGTAACAGCCAATTATTAATAAGACCTAGCTTAGGGTTATCAATGGCTGCATTTACGCCACCACATCCATAGTGTCCACAGACAATGATGTGTTTAACCTTAAGAACGTCTACGGCGTACTGGACGACAGATAGACAGTTGAGATCAGTATGGATAACTTGGTTTGCAACATTCCGATGAACAAAGAGTTCACCTGAGTATAGCCCGGTTAGTCGCTCGGCAGGAACGCGGCTATCAGAGCAGCCAATCCAAAGAAAATCAGGCTTTTGCCCCTCAGCGAGTTTTGCGAAGTATTCAGGTCGATCAGATTTGATCTCTTGAGACCATTTCGAATTGTTTTCAAATAACTGTTTTATTTCCGGCATTTTGCAAACTACTTCCCTTAAAAGACAAAATCGCTGCTGCTGTTTGTGTGCACATGCAAGCGATCAGTGTTGTAACTATACACAATGTTACAATTTCGATCTCGTTAAATATTCGTCAGATAGGACTCATCTGACTAGTTTTCATTAAGAAAAAAGTAAAATCTGGTGAAACTATTTGTGGTGTGAATTTAGCCTTAATCTATTTATGGTTTAAATTTTCGCCTAGCTCGTTAAAGTAGTGATATTTTACTTTTTAAAATTGAATGCAGGGAAAATCAGCAGTGTTCGGTAGTCGTTTTGAAGATATCAATTTCAAAGGGGATGTATTTGGCGGGGTAACCACGGCGATTATCTCTCTCCCTCTGGCGTTAGCGTTTGGTGTTGCATCCGGAGCCGGGGCTGAGGCCGGCCTTTGGGGGGCAATAATGGTCGGTTTGTTTGCCTCGTTATTTGGTGGTTCTAATACGTTAATATCAGAACCGACAGGGCCAATGACGGTAATCATGACCGCAGTATTAACCAGTATGATGGCGAAATACCCAGAAACGGGCATGGCTATGACTTTCACGGTTGTCATGATGGCTGGCGCGTTCCAAATCCTATTGGGGACATTAAAACTGGGTAAATACGTTACCTTGATGCCTTACAGCGTTATTTCCGGTTTTATGTCTGGCATAGGTGTGATTCTTATCATTCTGCAGTTATCGCCTTTGATGGGGCATGCTGCGCCTTCAGGGGGAGTACTCGGAACGTTATCTGCTTTGCCGGAGACCATTTCTAACCTTAAGTTCAGTGAGTTGTTTTTGGGACTACTGACTTTGGGGATTCTTTTTTTCTTCCCTAAGCAATATCGTAAATACGTTCCTGCACAGCTCGTGGCATTGGTCGCGGTGACTTTATTGTCTGTGATTCTCTTTGATACAGAAGATATTCGTCGTATCGGTGAAATTCCTGCTGGGTTACCTTCTCTCGTCGCCCCTTATATTGACACAGATATGTTTGTCGAGATGGTCATTGATGCATTAGTGCTAGGCACATTAGGTTGTATTGATACTTTGTTAACGGCGGTTATCGGTGACTCATTAACTCGTAAAGAACACGACTCAGATAAAGAGCTGCGAGGTCAAGGGTTAGCTAACATGATCTCAGGCTTGTTTGGTGCGCTGCCGGGGGCGGGGGCTACCATGGGGACGGTAACGAATATCCAAGTTGGGGCTCGTTCGCCATTATCTGGTGTGATTCGTGCACTAATGTTGGCGTTGGTTGTACTGGTTGCTGGCGGATTAACAGAGCCAATCCCGATGGCTGTGTTAGCAGGCATTGCGGTGTATGTTGGCTTTAACATCCTAGACTGGAGCTTTATTCAGAGGGCACATAAGGTAAGCTTTTCCGGAATGGCGGTGATGTATGGCGTTATGTTGCTTACAGTATTCGTTGATCTTATCGTTGCGGTGGGTTTAGGCGTCTTTATCTCGAACATTATCATCATCGAGCGTTTGAGCCGAGAGCAGGCGCGACAAGTAAAAGCGATCAGCGACGCGGATGAAGATGATGTGCCGCTGACTGACAGCGAGCGTGGTTTGTTGGATCGTGCTAATGGTAAAGTGCTGTTCTTTTATCTTTCCGGTCCGATGATCTTTAGTGTTTCTAAAGCCATTTCACGTCAGCACTCTAGTATTTCGGACTATGACGTGATGATTCTCGATCTTACGGATGTACCAATGATTGATGTAACCGTCGGTTTGGCGTTAGAGAATGCGATTAAGGATGCTCTCGATGCCAATTGTGCCGTGTATTTATTATGCCCGAATGAGCGAACACGAGAACAGCTAGAGAAATTCCATGTGATTGACCTTGTCCCGGATGAAAATATGTACCAATTCCGTTACGAAGCATTGAATGCGGCGGTGGCACATGTTGAGGCAGACCAGTATCAGCGCATAACGGCGTAATCATTCTGACAGTTAAAAACGCAACAGTTTCCTGTTGCGTTTTTTTATGCTCTATTTTGTCTTACTTAGAGATAACCTTTACGAGGTAAGGGTTATATTTCCAATATTATCGAAAGGTTTATTTGTAATCATCGTTATTCAACGATAAACTGATGGACCTCCAGTACGATACCCAAGGCGATTTTGTAGTAAACCGCTGCTAAATATGAGTCGGTATTAGTAATCACAAACAAACGGCAATCAAGACCTTATGTACGCATTAGAAATTGAACAATTGCGCAAGACGTATGCAGGTGGCTTTGAGGCGTTAAAAGGTATAAGTCTCCAAGTGAAAAAGGGTGACTTCTACGCGCTTCTGGGTCCCAATGGTGCAGGAAAATCGACCACGATTGGCATCATTTCCTCCTTAGTGAATAAAACCTCCGGAACGACGAAAGTTTTCGGTTATGACATTGATACCGACCTCGAATTGGCCAAGCAGAATTTAGGCTTGGTGCCACAGGAGTTCAACTTCAACCAGTTTGAAACCGTTGAGCAAATTGTGATGCAGCAAGCTGGCTATTACGGTGTGTCTAAAGTATTAGCCAAAGAAAGAGCAGAAAAATACCTGAAAAAATTGGATTTATGGGAAAAACGCCAAGAGCGTGCTCGTAACCTATCCGGTGGGATGAAGCGTCGTTTAATGATCGCAAGAGCTTTGATGCACGAGCCGCAATTACTCATTTTAGATGAACCAACGGCTGGAGTGGATATTGAACTACGCCGCTCAATGTGGGGGTTTCTGAAAGAGATCAACCAAGAGCAAGGAATTACGATTATTTTAACGACACACTACCTAGAAGAAGCGGAGATGCTGTGTCGAAATATCGGCATTATTAATCGTGGTGAGCTGATTGAAAATACCACCATGAAGGCGTTACTAGGTAAGCTAAGCGTCGAGACATTTATCTTGGATATTGAGTCAGAAGTCGAGGTGCCTGAGCTTGAAGGTGTTAATCGACAAAGTATTGTTGATGGCTCTTTAGAGATAGAACTAGATAAGAGCCAAGGATTGAATTCGGTATTCAGTCAGTTAACAGAGCATGGCATTAAAGTTCTCTCAATGCGTAACAAAGCCAACCGACTTGAAGAGTTGTTTGTCAGCATTGTAAGAGAGGGGAGTAATTAAATGTACGGTTTATATTGGACGGCATTTCGCAGCTTGCTGAGCAAAGAAGTCACTCGTTTTACACGTATTTGGGTGCAAACCTTAGTGCCGCCAGCCATTACGATGACGTTGTACTTCATCATTTTCGGCAATCTTATTGGCTCTCGAATTGGTGAGATGAGCGGCTTTAGTTACATGGAGTACATTGTTCCAGGTTTGATCATGATGTCGGTGATCACTAACTCATACTCGAACGTGGCGTCGTCATTCTTTAGTGCAAAGCTACAGAAGAATATTGAAGAACTGCTGGTGGCACCGGTACCAAACTATGTGATTATTGCTGGCTATGTGATGGGCGGCGTGACTCGAGGTTTGTTGGTCGGTGCAATTGTTACTTGTGTGTCACTTTTGTTCGTTGATTTGCAAGTGGAGCACTGGGGCATTATTGTCGCGACTGTCTTCATGACGTCGGTTGTATTTGCTCTCGGTGGCTTGATCAATGCGGTTTACGCAAAAACGTTTGATGATATTTCGATCATCCCTACGTTTGTATTGACTCCTTTAACTTACTTGGGAGGAGTCTTTTATTCGATCAGTCTGCTGCCTGAATTTTGGCAAGGCGTTTCTAAGATCAACCCAATCGTCTACATGGTGAATGCGTTCCGCTACGGCTTTTTAGGTGTCTCGGATGTGGGCATTGTCACTTCATTTAGTGTACTTGCAGTGTTTGTTGTTGCACTGTATGCCATTGCGCATTATCTAGTAACCAAAGGGATTGGGCTAAGAAGCTAAGCCATTCTCATAAAGCAAAGAGCGGCGATTCACGCTGCTCTTTCGCGTGCATAACAATACATACCCATACAATTTTTCGGTTTTTATCATGGTAGGTTTCAATCATTTGTAATAAATGAGTGATCCTATGAATATTGTCCCGCCGCCGCCTTTCTCCTATCAGTTACTTAAGCCCAAATATTGGTCTGTATGGCTGGCATTTGGATCTTTAGCGATTCTTGTTAATGTACTGCCATACGTAGTATTGCGAATCTTAGGTAGAATCATCGGCTGTATTGCGATGCATGTAATGAAGCGCCGACACAAGATCGCTCTGCGTAATCTCCAGCTGTGTTTCCCTGATTTTACGGATTGGCAATGTAAGGACGTAGTACGAAAAAACTTTCAATATACTGGAATGGCGATCATCGAAACCGGTATCGCTTGGTTTTGGCCAGATTGGCGGATACGTCGGATAACCTCTATTGTTGGAAAAGATCGTTTACTCGCTGAGGAAAAGAATGGACGTGGTGTGTTGGTGGTGTGCAGTCACCATTTAAACTTGGAGATAACCGCTCGTATTTTTAGCCAGTTTGCCCAAGGTTATGGCGTTTATCGCCCAAATTCGAATCCTGCTTATGAGTTTATTCAACATCGAGGTCGAACTCGTTTTGGACATCAAATGATTGATCGAAAAGACGTGAAATCAATGCTCAAAGTTCTGAAGAATGGTCATCGACTTTGGTATTTACCCGACCATGATTATGGCGTTAGCCATTCTGTTTTTGCGCCGTTTTTTGCTGTTGAACAAGCGGCGAGTACCGTCGGGTCTAGTGTTCTCATTGATGCAACAAAGTGCGCGGTTATATCTGGCGTTACAGTGAGTAAAAATCACCATTACACGCTGTACATTGGAAAAGACATTAGCGAGCGTTTCGAGAGACGTAATGCGGTTAAAGCGGCAAGCATCTTGAACCAAGAGCTTGAGAAAATGATAAAACGTGATATTCCAGCGTGGATGTGGCTGCACAAGCGGTTTAAAACTCGCCCTGAAGGGTTAGATTGCGTCTATACGTAGAGTATAAAAAAGGTCGACTAAGAGTCGACCTTTTTACTTTTATGACTCAGAGCTTACTCTGCGCTCTCTGAGTTTGTATTGTTAGATTCAGCTTCTTCCTTCGCTTCGACAACCATATCTACCGTTTGGTTATCGATAAGACGAGCTTTGCCTAGGAACGCAGACATCAGAATGACAGCTTGTGTCGTTTCTGGTGTGATCACTTGTAATGTACGAGCATCACGAATGAAGATCTCATCAGGGTGCAGACCTGCAGCTCGAAGTTGGTCGCTTGCATCTTCGATGATCGATGCGTAGTCATCGCGGCCACCGCGAATGGCACTGCTGATCCAACGCATTGTACGAGCAAGTACAGGTGCACGTTGACGCTCGTCCAGCGTAAGCAAGCCATTGCGTGAACTCATTGCTAAACCGTCCATTTCACGTACGGTTGGTACACCGATGATTTCAATGTCCATTGCTAGGTCATCAACCATCTTGCGGATAACAGCAAGTTGTTGGAAGTCTTTCTCGCCGAAGCACGCGACATCCGGTTGTACGATGTTAAACAGCTTATTCACAATCGTCGTCACGCCACGGAAATGACCTGGTCGAGACGCGCCTTCGAGAATTGTTGATAGGCCAGGGACATCGACGAAGGTTTGCTTATCCAGACCTTCAGGGTAGATAACTTCTGGTGTTGGCGTAAATACCACATCGACCCCTTCAGAGGTTAACTTGCTTAAGTCTTCCTCTAGCGTGCGTGGGTAATTATTTAAATCGTCTGCACGATCAAACTGCATCGGATTAACAAAGATGCTTACGACAACGATATCAGCGTATTCGCGTGCTTTACGCACTAAAGTTAAGTGGCCTTCGTGAAGGTTGCCCATGGTAGGGACAAACGCCACTTTACGACCTTCACGTTTAAAGGTTTTAAGGTGTTCACGAACTGCTGAGATTTCCGCAAAAGTTTGCATGCATTTATCCTCTAGGCAATGGTATGAGCGTCGTCTGGGAATACACCGTTGGCTACATCTTCAATGTATTTAGTAACGGCTTTGCGCATATCACCTGTTTCAGCAAGAAAGTTTTTGGAGAATTTCGGCATGTAGTTGGCAGAAATACCAAACATATCATGCATTACGAGAATTTGACCATCTGTTACGTTACCTGCACCAATACCGATAACAGGAACGTCAAGCACTTGCGTAATACGTTCAGCAAGCTCAGCTGGTACGCATTCTAGTAAGACGATTTGAGCGCCTGCTTCTTGCAGCGCTAATGCGTCTTTTACCATGCGGTCTGCTTTTTCTTGATCGCGACCTTGGATTTTGTAACCACCAAAAATATTAACAGCTTGAGGAGTTAAACCAAGATGAGCACAAACTGGAACTGATCGTTCAGTGAGCATTTTCACCGTGTCGACAAGCCAGTCACCACCTTCAATTTTTACCATATTGGCACCAGCACGCATCAGTTTAGCCGCATTTTCGCAAGCTTGCTCTGGGGTGGTGTAGCTCATGAATGGCATGTCTGCCATCAACAAACAATTTGGGCTACCAGCGCGTACGCAACGAGTATGGTAAGCGATATCATCGACCGTTACTGGCAGAGTATCGTTGTGACCTTGCAAAACCATACCTAGAGAATCACCAACAAGAAGTACTGGCATTTCTTGGCTTTCAAACAGTTGGGCAAAGCTCGCATCATAAGCGGTTGAAGTAGCAAATTTACGACCTTCTTGCTTCCACTTGATTAGGTCGTTGATGGTCATTTTTTTCATGGTTTTATCCTTACTAGGAGTTGGCTATGACTGCCAGATACTGAGGCCGTTTCTATCTACTTGTTCCAGTAGTTCAGAGACCTCGGTCCCATCAGGGAGTTGTAAACTTGGTGCAATTTCCGCAAGAGGGTAGAGTACGAATTCACGCTCTTTCATTCCATAATGAGGAACGATCAGCCTCTCGGAATTAATCACCTCATTGCCATAAAGCACAATGTCGAGGTCCAAGGTTCTTGGCCCCCAGCGTTCGTCTTTACGGACACGCCCTTGTTCTTGCTCTATAGCTTGTGTGCAATTGAGCAATTCAATAGGCGTCAAACTGGTGTTAATAGACACAACCGCATTGATGTAATCCGGTTGGTTTTGTGGCCCCATTGGCGTGCTGCTGTATAGCGAAGAAGCTTGAACAAACTCTGATTTAGGCAGCGTTTTTAATGCTTCAATCGCTTGCTTCGCTTGGCTGACAGGATCAGCCAAGTTACTGCCTACCGCAATGTACGCTGTAATCATGATTTGGGCTTACTCTTTTTCTTGCGATAAGTTTTACGGCGGCGCTGGCCTGTTTTCGGTGATTGACCGTCTAAGTCGGCAGCCATTGCTTGACGCATTTCTCGGCCTGCATTTTGAAAAGTTTCCCACCACTTGGCAAGCTTCTGAGTGTCACCACCTTCAATTTCACCGCGCATTTCAAGAAAATCAAAGCCAGCTCTAAATTTATTGAGCTCCATAAGACGGAATGCACGTTTACCGTTACGTCGTGGAAGACGAAGCTGTAACTGCCAAATCTCGCGAATGGTTGCGGTGTGGCGTCTTGGAATGGCAATTGTGCGAACTTGCTCGTCAAGAATGATGTTGCTCGCTTCCATAATGGCGTCGTAATGGCCTAAGTTGCGCTCTTCCATCAGTTCATCGGCTTTCGCACACAGTGGGTACCACAGCATTGCAGCAAACATAAATGCTGGATTGATGCGTTTCCCATCTTCGATGCGCATGTCGGTAGAATCTAGGACAAGATCCAACATCTGCTCAGTGTGAGAGGAGTAATCTTCTGTAAAGTGCGCTGCAATCGTCGGGAATAGTTGCTGGAATAGGTTGTACTCACGCAGTAGGTGGTAGGTTTCTAAGCCATGACCGGATTGCAATAATTTGAGTGACTCTTCAAAAAGACGCGCTGACGGAATGTCACCGAGCAACGGTGCCATGTGTTCGATTGGCGCTGCGGTGTCTTCTTCAATATCAAAGTCTAGTTTTACCGCGAAACGAACCGCACGCAGCATGCGTACAGGGTCTTCACGGTAGCGTGTTTCTGGATCACCAATCAGTCGAATTAGGCGATCTTCTAAATCTTCAATACCACGTGCGTAGTCGTGAATCGAGTAATCTGCGATGTTGTAGTACATCGAGTTAATCGTGAAATCACGGCGCTCAGCATCTTCATCGATGGTGCCGTAGACGTTGTCACGCAGCAGCATACCCTCTTTTGATTGCTGAGAAATGCTCTTATTCTTTTGCTCTTGGTGGTGACCACGGAATGTCGCAACCTCAATGATGTCTCGGCCAAACATAATATGAGCCAAGCGGAAGCGGCGACCAATCAAACGGCAGTTACGAAATAGCTGTTTGATCTGTTCCGGCGTTGCGTTGGTCGCAATGTCAAAATCTTTTGGTTTTTGTCCAAGCAGTAAGTCTCGAACCCCGCCACCCACAAGAAAAGCATCGAAACCAGCACCATTTAGGCGGTACAGTACCTTCAGCGCATTATCACTGATCTGCTTACGCGAAATGTTGTGCTCTTCACGAGTTATTACATTGAGAGCGAGCTCTGGAATTGTGGCAGGTTCGCTTGGTGTATAGTCGTTTGTATTCATGTGCATCTGGCAATCACTGGGTTTAATCCAATCTTGCTTTGGTTAGTTTTATACGCCTCTAGGGCCTAATTTGCGGCTAATGATAGCCTACACAATGCCATTTGAGAATCACGGTGTGATCTCGATCTCTGCTGGAAGCTGTTCCAACCGCCAGTTTTCGCAGCCCCAACGAAGAATATCTTCTATGTTGGCCGCCCTTACGGTTTCAGGTATCTCGAAACCTAAAAATGTCATGGCGCGCAATAGAGTAGGTTTTGGTGTATCTATATCAATAGCCGTCGCGTGATTTTGTTTCGACAATTTATTGCCGTTGTTGTCCATCGCCAATGGTAAATGTAAGTAGCTAACTTCAGGCTGACCAAGTATTTGGTACAGGCTAATTTGACGCCCTGTCGGCTCGATTAAGTCTGCACCTCGCACGACTTCTGTGACGCCTTGGTCGATGTCGTCCAATACTACCGCAAGATTATAAGCAAATAATCCATCTCGACGTTTAATAATGAAATCTTCATTAACGAGTTGCTCTGGAATCGTAATGGTTCCCCGCTTTTGGTCGAGGAAATGAGCGACAGGCTTGGTCATTTTTAGGCGAATCGCGCCGTCTTTCAAGTTTTTATCGCGGCAAGTGCCAGGATAAAAACCGCCATGCTCTTTAATTTGCTTACGAGTACATTGGCAATAATAGGCTTCCCCATTTTCGAGCCATTTGTTTATTTGAGCTTGGTAAAGGTCGTGACGTTCGCTCTGGTATACCACTTCTCCATCCCAATGCAGCTGATAGGCCTTGAGTGCCTCTAGGATAAGTTGCGCTGCACCTGGCATTTCTCTTGGTGGGTCTAAGTCCTCAATACGTACTAACCAAGCTCCGTTTTGTGCTTTCGCTTGAAAATAACTGCCAAGAGCGGCAATCAGTGAACC
>NZ_JADDYG010000005.1:137898-139214 GCF_015163535.1 Vibrio sp. OPT46
AAAATGCAGTGGACCAGAAGGAGATGGGGCGAATCGACCTACATAGCGTGTCATGCGTGTATCTCGAATTTAGTAAACAAATAGGGTGCGAAGATAGCCAAAACAAAAAGGGAGCCTGAGCTCCCTTCAACAATCATAATGCTGGGTGATTAACCTTGCATTTGCTTCTCTTTGATTTCTGCAAGTGTTTTACAGTCAATACAAAGGTCAGCGGTTGGACGTGCTTCAAGACGGCGAACGCCAATCTCTACGCCACAAGACTCACAGAAGCCAAAATCGTCTTCTTTGATTTTATCCAAAGTCTTTTCAATCTTCTTGATCAAACGGCGTTCGCGGTCACGGTTACGCAGTTCTAGGCTGAACTCTTCCTCTTGAGAGGCGCGGTCAACTGGATCTGGGAAGTTTGCTGCTTCGTCCTGCATGTGGTGAACAGTACGATCCACTTCAGCTCTTAGCTGGTCGCGCCAAGCTGTTAAGATTTTCGTAAAGTGTTCAACCTGCTCTGGTGACATGTACTCTTCACCAGGTTTTTCCTGATATGGCTCCACGCCGGCAATGGCTAGGATGCCTATCGTTTTCTTCTTTGATTCTGGCATACAGCATCTCCTACTTACACCTAGTCAACTGCTACGCAGTCAATTTAAGGCGGGTATCTATAGCAAAAAGAGGCGGTGCAAGCAAATACTGAATCGCAAAGTTATCGTCAATGTGAAGACGACATCATTTTTTCTCTTAATTGATAAAATCAATAGCGGAAATCAGCTTCATTCCAGTATCGCTCAGTTCAGCTTTGTAGCAGAGAACTTCCACTCCAGCGTCTTGTGCTTGTTTGAGTAATAGTGAATATTTCGCGTCTATATGGTGCGCCGCGGATACTTTTTCAATACCTGAATGTAAAACAGTGAATAAAAGTATGGCTCTACTTCCATTTTGTGCCATTTCTGTGAGCTCTCTCAGGTGTTTTTGTCCCCGAGTCGTGACCGCATCTGGGAAGTATCCTTGTCCAGTAGAGTCGGTCTCATCAAGAAGAGTGACGCTTTTCACTTCTATATAGCACTTTGGCTTGTCGTCTGCGCTGAGCAAGATATCAATTCGGCTATTTTCATTGCCGTATTTCACCTCAGTTTGAAGTGTGTCATAACCACAAAGCTCTGAAATGACATTATTTTCAATAGCCTCTACGGCTAATTGATTGGCACGCGCGGTGTTGATACAAATACGGTGGCCTTGTTCGGTCTCACTCAACTCCCAACTATTGGGGTATTTTCGTTTCGGGTTGTCGGAAGTAGAAAACCAAACCTTGTTTCCGGGCGTTG
>NZ_JADDYG010000005.1:139268-142049 GCF_015163535.1 Vibrio sp. OPT46
CACAACCCGTCATTGCACCTGTATTTGCGCAGTGGATTGTACGGATTTCACCAGTATCGAGCTCGATATCGGCAAGAAAGCGTTTATAACGTTTGAGTAGAGTGGCGGACTCTAAAGCGGGTGTGAAATGCATTTGCTTATTTAGACAAAAAATTTTTTATGTACAATGTTGCCACCATTACACCATAAGGTATTTCCTTTGTCACAATTGCCGATTGAAGCCGTGATGCCTGAGTTGCTGACGGCGGTCAAAAATCAACATCAAGTGATCTTAAAAGCGGCGCCTGGTGCCGGTAAGTCGACTTACTTCCCTTTGCAGTTACTCTTAAATCATTCGGTTGCTGGAAAAATCATCATGCTTGAGCCAAGACGACTCGCGGCGCGTAACATTGCCCGTTATCTTGCTGAGCAATTGGGAGAACAAGTTGGTCAACGCGTGGGTTATCGAGTTCGTGGCGAGGCAAAGGTAAGTTCTGCAACGCAGCTGGAGATCGTGACCGAAGGGATCATGACCAGGATGATCCAAACTGACCCTGAACTGGATGGGGTTGATCTACTGATCTTTGATGAGTTTCATGAACGCAGCATTCATGCCGATACCGCTTTGGCATTCAGTTTAGAAGTTCAAGAGGCATTGCGAGACGATCTCAAGCTGGTGGTAATGTCGGCAACGCTTGACCAACAAGCATTACAATCGTTGTTGCCAGAAGCCAGTTACATTGAATCTGAAGGGCGCAGCTTTGATGTGGCAATGCGCTACCAGCCGTTAGGTGTGAACGAGCATTTACCTACGAGTATGGCAAAAACAATAGAAAGTCTTATGAACAAAGAGTCTGGATCTTTGTTAGCTTTCCTACCGGGTGTTGGTGCCATAAAACAAGTTGAAGAGCGGTTGTCTCATTTAGCGGATGATATCGACGTATGCCCACTTTATGGTCAACTGAGCTTTGCAGATCAACAAAAAGCGATTACGCCAGCAGAACAAGGTAAGCGTAAAGTCGTTCTAGCGACCAACATTGCAGAAACTTCACTAACGATTGAAGGCATTCGCCTCGTCGTTGATTCTGGGTTAGAGCGTGTTGCCCGCTTTGATTTGAAAAACGGTTTAACACGCTTAGAGCAAACACGCATTGCACAGTCTTCAGCGATTCAGCGTGCAGGACGAGCGGGACGAATAGAAGAGGGCATTTGTGTTCGTCTTTATTCTGAAAGCCAGTTCAAGCAGCAACCGCTGGTTCCCCAACCCGAAATTTTGCATTCCGATTTGGCTAGTTTAGTTATGGAGCTTGCCTT
Organism: Vibrio sp. OPT46; assembly: GCF_015163535.1. Taxonomy (NCBI): domain Bacteria; kingdom Pseudomonadati; phylum Pseudomonadota; class Gammaproteobacteria; order Vibrionales; family Vibrionaceae; genus Vibrio; species Vibrio sp. OPT46. The sequence goes on from NZ_JADDYG010000005.1 coordinate 140,562, forward strand.
TTGGGGAGCGAGTGATATCCACGATCTAAAGTGGCTTGATGTTCCAGCTAATGCGTCATTGGAACAAGCGAAGCAGCTATTGGTGTCATTGGGACTACTGACGGAAAAAGGGCAATTAACGTCCGAAGGAAAACAGGCGCATGAACTAGGCGTTGAGCCTCGTGCGGCTGCGATGCTAATTAAAGCGCAATCTTACAGTGATAAGATGTTAAATGCTGCTTTGGCGGCGGTCGCACTGATTGAAGAGCCAGAGAGGAGTGTTACCAATATCGCTCATAGCTTGCATCGTTGGCTTGTTGGTACTCATCCAAAAAAGTCGATGTTGTTCAAGCGTGCTCAATCTCTAGCGTACAAATTGGATACGGTATTTGACCTGAAAGGCGTGGATGAAGATGCATTACCGCTGGTGTTAAGTTTGGCATTTCCAGATCGCATTGCGCAGCAGCGCACAAATCAATTTGGGCGATTTACTTTGGCTAATGGTCATGGTGCAGAATGTCATCAGGAAGACATGCTAGGTGGCTGTGAGTATTTGGTTGCCGTTGACTTAATGCGTTCTCATTCTAATTCAAGTCAAATTCATTCGGCATGTGAATTGGATGTCAATATATTGCGAACGACCTTTGATACGCTATTTTCGTCTGAAGAAGTAGTGGACTGGGATGAAAAAAGAGGCCGTCTAATAGCTGAGCGACAAACAAAACTCGGTCTGCTGGTCGTTGAACGCGAGCCGTTGCCAAGCCCGGGCAAAGAAAAAATGACACAAGCTTTACTCACGTATGTCCGCCGCCAGGGCTTACAGAGTCTAAACTGGACACCGGCAGCGGAGAGCTTGTTGGCTCGGATTCGTTGTGCGGTGGAATGGTTACCTGAGCAGTCATGGCCAGTGTTTGATGAAGCCAGTTTGCTGGATTCATTAGAGGAGTGGTTAGAACCATACATGACGTCTGTCAGCTCGGTTAAAGACCTGAGCAAGATAAACTTGGTCGAAGCGCTTAATGCTCTATTAGGTTGGCCACTCAATCAACAACTGGATGAATGGTTACCTGAGCATTACCAACTACCCACAGGTTCAAAGAAGCGTATCCGTTACCAATATGGCCACGAGCCGATATTATCGGTGCGTATGCAAGAAGTATTTGGGGAGAGTGGTTCCCCAACGGTAGCTCTTGGCCGCAAGCGTTTGGTGCTTGAACTGCTTTCACCGGCACAACGTCCATTGCAAGTAACGTCGGACTTGGCGGCTTTCTGGAACGGAAGCTACAAAGACGTTCAAAAAGAGATGAAAGGGCGCTACCCAAAACACGTTTGGCCAGATGATCCTGCCAATCATGTAGCAACAACGAAAACAAAAAGACAATTGAATAATGACTGACAGCAAGAAGCCTAGCGCGAAAAAAGCGCCAGCGAAGAAAAGTACAACCAATAAAGGAACCGCAAAACAGACTCGACGTACGCCGAGTAAAAAGCCGACTAACGAGAAACGTT